>CAZPRX010000358.1:0-1500 GCA_964588835.1 uncultured Muribaculaceae bacterium | reverse complement strand
TACGCACCTCTCTGTCCCAGTCAAATGAAAAGCCGATTCTGTCCAGCTGCTCTCTATATCTCTTTATGTTTTTTTCAGTAGTTGCGGCAGGATGCTGACCGGTCTGAATTGCGTACTGCTCTGCCGGCAGACCGAATGCATCGTAACCCATAGGGTGAAGTACGTTGAATCCCTTTAGCCTTTTGTATCTGCTGTAAATATCACTGGCAATGTATCCGAGCGGATGCCCAACATGAAGCCCTGCCCCTGAGGGATAGGGGAACATGTCAAGAACATAAAACTTGGGTTTTGACTTGTCTGTTAGTGCTTTAAAAGTCTTATCTGAGGCCCATCTGGCCTGCCAGTTCTTCTCGATCTGGGAAAAGTTGTACTCCATTCTTTCTTATTTGAATCAGGCGACAAAAGTAATAAAATTTGCTATCTCTTCAGTCTGAATTCCACAGGAAGAGCAATCCTCACAGAGACAGGCTTGCCGTCAATTTTTGCAGGTCTCCAGTCAGGAGAGGCCTCTATGGTTTTTAGAGCGGCATCGTCAAGTTCATCGTCAAGTGATTTTATCACCTCAACGTCTTTAACTTTACCTTCATAGTCAACCGTGAATTCGATTAATACTCTCCCGCTTACCCCTCTGTCAACAGCTCCCTGAGGATACTTAAGATATTTGTAAACCCACCTGTCAAGGAATCGCTGCTCTCTGCCGTGAAGGAATAGTGCCGGAAACTCAGTCTCCTCCTGTCTGTAAACTTTAGGAGCTCCATCTGTCTTGATTTGCTCCTCCTTAGGTGCCAGTATGGTTCTTGAAAGCATCCTTCGCATATTGGCAGCATCAAGCACCAGATTGAACACGTACTCAACGGTCATGTCCATTGTGGTGTAGTCTATCTCAGCTTCAAGGTCCCTGTTTGTGTGGTAATCTCTGTGTAAACCCGTTGTAAAGAGAGCTACTGGTATTCCCTCTGAGGCAAAAACCTGATGGTCGCTCGGGAAATATGATGCTGTCTTTATTGTAGGATTGGGCATAAGAGGTTTGTCTGAAACATCTTTAAGCAGAGTTGTGAGCTCGGCGTGAGGCATCATTGTGTAAACATAAAGAGCCCTTCCGTCTCCACCTCTTCCCACCATATCAAGATTCACCATCAGAGATATCTTCTCTTTCTGTGCGAATGCCCTGTTTACAAAGTACCAGCTACCTATCATACCTCGCTCCTCAGCTCCGAATGCAGCAAAAATAATTGATCTTTTGAACATAAAATTCCTGGCTCTGGCCATTTTTGCCACCTCCAGCATAACCGCTACACCCGAGGCGTTATCATCGGCTCCCCTGTAAAGAAGCAGCGAATCCACCCCGTCAATTGTGGTCTTTACGTAGCCTAAATGGTCATAGTGGGCACCCACAAGAATGTATTCATTCTTAAGAACCGGGTCATACCCTTCAATAATTCCTATAATGTTCTGTGATTTAAGAGTATCTCCAGAATTATTTACAAAAGAAAAATCTTG
>CAZPRX010000357.1:0-1503 GCA_964588835.1 uncultured Muribaculaceae bacterium | reverse complement strand
TTGGTTACATGCAGCAAGACATGCTTTTTTCCAGGTGATTTCTGTTGGAACAACAACAGGCTTTGCTAGCGCTGACTCCAGTATATGGCCATCTTTTGCAATTTTATTAATGATTTTCCTCACTTTTCAGTGTGCTTGTTCGGGATCCACGACTGGAGGTATAAAAGTAGATAGAATTCTCATTTTTTACAAAGCATTTAAAGCTCAGGTTAAAAAACAAATACACCCTAATGCAGTGGTTCCAGTAAAACTTGGAGATCAGGTTCTGGACAGGGAGATGGTTACATCTGCATCACTATTTATTGTCCTGTATATCTCTATTGTTTTTTTAGTAACTCTTATCCTGGCTTTTTTGGGAGTGGATTTGCTGGATGCTTTCACTGCTTCTGCTGCTAATATGGGCAATGTGGGACCCGGTTTTGGAACTGTAGGTTCTCTCGGAAATTATTCTCAAATCCCCGCAATGGGTAAATTTGTTCTTTCAGTTCAGATGTTGATGGGACGTGTTGAGATATACTCGATGTTACTGATTGTTCTTGTATTCAGAAAAAGATAATTGAGTATATGTCACTTTCTGATTTTTTAGAAAAGAAGATGCTGGAGGGATTGGGATTTGAACCCACTTCATGCCAGGTGGATTTAATAAAAAAACTTTCTGAGTACATTCTTTCTTCTGGTGCCTCACCGCTTCCAGGTGGTAAAGAGATAATGATAATTAATGGTTATGCAGGCACCGGTAAAACATCGGTTTTAGCATCATTGGTAAAGGTTCTGGATCAATTTGAACGGAATTCTATTTTACTTGCACCTACAGGCCGGGCTGCAAAAGTATTAAGTGGTTATACAGGTAAAAGGGCTTTCACAATACACAAACATATCTATAGACAGCGATCAATGAGTGATGGTCTGGGACTTTTTAGCCTGAATATAAATCAGAATAAAGACACAATTTACATTGTTGATGAGGCTTCACTTATTTCAAATGAGAGTGACGGATCATCATTCGGATCCGGTCATCTTCTAGATGATCTTATTCAATATGTATATTCTGGAGATGGGAATAAACTTATTCTTACAGGTGATTCAGCACAGTTGCCACCTGTAGGATTTGACTTTTCTGAAGCACTGGATCATAATTCAATGAAAAAATATGGCCCTGTTCATTATACACAATTAAGGAGTGTTGTAAGGCAGGCAAAAGATTCTGGGATACTACACAACGCTACAATTTTAAGAAACCTGATTGAAAAGGGTTCTCAGATAAGACCCTCTTTTGAAATTGACGGCTTCAGCGATGTTAGAAGGATAACTGGCGGAGATTTAATAGAACAGCTGGAGAGTTCATTTAGTAAATGGGGAGAGGATGATACTCTGGTCCTTTGCAGGTCTAATAAAAGGGCAAATAGGTACAATAGCGGTATAAGGTCGTCAGTGTTATTCAGGGAGGAGAGACTGGGAAGAGGTGATAAACTGATGATTGTAAAGAATTGCTATCAGTTTCTC
>CAZPRX010000356.1:0-1504 GCA_964588835.1 uncultured Muribaculaceae bacterium | reverse complement strand
CGAGAGCGGGCCGGATATTCCTCATGAAGATATCTGGAAAAACACTGTCGCTTCATCAAATTTCTACACCTTCAGAACTGACAGATACTTGACTGCACCAGACCACAAACGGGTCTCTTCAATAGCCTCGGGTTCACACTGTGATGCCATGTATGTAATTGTAAATACAGATAAATATGGTGGTGGTGGAATCTACAACTATTACGGACTCAGCATGTCTGATCATAAATATGCATCAGAGGTTTTTGTCCACGAACTCGGACATAGTTTTGCAGGACTGGGTGATGAGTACTACACCTCTGACGTTGCGTACGATGGTTTTTATAACCTTAAGACAGAGCCCTGGGAACCTAACATTACAACTTTAACAGACTTTGACTCTAAATGGAAAAAGATGTTAAAACCGGGTACTCCCGTTCCTACTCCTCAGAATGAAGAGTTCGCGAATGTAACAGGTGTATTTGAAGGTGGAGGATATATGGCAAAGGGGATATTCAGACCTGCTGTGGATTGCAGGATGAAGAGCAATGCTGCTGATGGCTTTTGCGAGGTTTGTATTGCTGCCATTAATGCAATGATAGATTTTTACACAAAATGAAATTAAAGAAAGAGTATAGATACATCCTGTTTGATCTGGACAGGACACTTTGGGATTTTGACGCAAATGCAAAAAACAATCTATTCCAGCTTCTGGAAAAACACAATGTTCCGGTTGAGGACAAAGCTCACTTTTTTCAAACATACGATGAGATTAATCACAAATTATGGTCTGAATACGAACGTGGTGAGCTGAAAAAGGATGATCTGAGATGGTTGAGGTTTCACAATACATTCCTTCAATACGGAATTGATAATATTGACTTTGCAAAGGATTTTGGTGACGAGTATCTTGATGAGATGCCTAATCAGAACATATTAATGCCTCATGCCTTTGAGGTGCTGGAGACTCTGCACTCTAGAGGTGTTCAAATGGCCATTATCACAAATGGTTTTAAAGAGGTTCAATACAGAAAGCTGAGTAATTCCGGCATTGACAAATTCTTTCAGGCCGTAATGATATCTGAGGAGCAGGGTGTACACAAACCATCTCCTGTTATATTCAAAAGGGCATTATCGGCTTTGAAAGGTGATAAAGAGAGCACTCTGATGGTGGGGGATGATTTTGCAAATGATATCGAGGGTGCAATGATCTTTGGGATAGATCAGTTTTTCTACAATTACAGGGAGATTCCTTGCGATGGCGGCCCCACATATGACTCATCTGACCTTAGGGATCTCATCTGAAGTTTTCACCCCAGGGGTAAAGTGTCAAACTCCTGCTAATCAACTCCTCCCCAGTCATCCGCTGCCACTCCGGAACGATTCCTCCTCATCCGCTGCGCTTCTTGCGGCGGGGGTTCCGATACTCAAAGCATTATTGTCACCTCCTCCCCAGTCATCCGCTTCCACTCCGGAACGATTCCTCCTCGCTCATTTCATTCGCTGCGGCGGGGGTTCCGTCGTG
>CAZPRX010000355.1:0-1505 GCA_964588835.1 uncultured Muribaculaceae bacterium | reverse complement strand
AATAAATCCAGCCCTTTGTTTCTGAACTCATACCTTCCGCTTGTACCTACAAACATTGCATCATCGCTGATCTCCCTTCCTGTCATTGCTCCTGCAACCTTTGTCAAGAGGTCTCTGGATTCTTTGCGAAGAGTCTTTAACTCTTCACCTGCCGGTGCAATCTGAGGATCAAATCCGTTTGGAGTAACAACATCAGGGTCTCTTGCGAGGAAGTGTTTACACTCTTTTGCAGTAAGGTCACTCACCGTTGTAAAGACATCAGCCTCTCTGACAGTAGTCTTTTCCAAAGAGTGTTTAGCTGTAACATTAAGGTCGTTTGCTGTTTTATCAGGATCGCTCCACTTTGTGCTGTCGTATAGAGGCAGATTATTACCTGCAATTGAGCGGCCCACAGTGGTGGCGTGAGTAGTAAATACTGTTGCTATGGGGAGTTTACTCTCCTTGATGTGAAGAAGACCTGCTCCTGTCATCCATTCGTGAAAATGGGCTGCAATTTTATGAGATGGAGAGAGGTTATATCTGACAAAGCTCTCAATAGCCCTTCCTGCTGCATATCCAAACAGTGCGCTCTCAATATAATCCCAGTGTCCGGTAAGAGAATCAAGACCAAATTTTTTCCAGAAATTTGTGAGGATTTCATCTTTACGGACCAAATAGGGGCTGAAATCGGCTAATATGGCAACAGGATTTCCGGGAATATTCCACCTTCCTGTCCTGACTCTTATCCCCTCCTCTGCAGCTTTAACTTTCCAGGATCTGAAAAGATTTGGATCTTCGCTGAATTCCGGATTTAGTGCAGTCTCCCTCCACACATCGGGTCCAATGTATATGTGATTCCCCTCTTTTATTCCTGAGAGGTATGGTGCCTTTGTTGCGATAACGGTATGTATTCCGCCCACCTTGTTGCAAACCTCCCAACTTACCTCAAAAAGGTAGTCGGGTTGCATCTTCTTTGTTTCTGACATATCAGTTTATCTGCCTTTTATATTTTTTGAGCCCTTAGATGCTGCAATTTTTGTTCCACTTTTTACCCGGGCTGCAAGGGAGCGTTTTTGCACCCTCACTAAAAAATCGCTCAAAACATTCATGTAATTTATAAAGGCCTCGTACGGTGTGTCGTATGGATTGAAATATTTATGTACTGCCCCGTCTGAAAAGAATTTAGTACACATATAATAAAAATGGTCACTCTCCTGAAGCTTCAGAAAGTCTGCCATTAGTTCAGGATCACCTGACTCAATAACTTGCTCCCTTGCCTCGTATAACTTGCTAAACGACTCATTTTGAAGCTCATTCCCAAGCCATGCGCTCGTATCTCTCTCTTCATCTGCCCATGAGATAGGATAAGGAACATGAAGTGGAGCAACTGGCTGATGTTTTTTGCAAGCCTCAGAGGGTGTCACAAATTCAAAGTTTGTCTGAGATAGGATTGCTCCGGGAAGGTGTTCAAGAAATTTAAAAATGCCTGTAGATTCGTGTTGATGCTCTCCAAAGGTTTCGTAATC
>CAZPRX010000354.1:0-1509 GCA_964588835.1 uncultured Muribaculaceae bacterium | reverse complement strand
CGTATCCTCATATCCTGAAATCTACGGAGGTCTATTATATTCTGGAGGGTGAGGGACTGATGCATATTGATGACGAGATATCAATGGTGTATCCCGGTCAGTCGGTTTTTATTCCGGCAAACTCTCGGCAGTTTATTGAAAACAGGGGCGAGGCCGATTTGATCTTTTTGTGTATTGTGAATCCGGCCTGGCGAGGTGAGGACGAGGAGGTATTACCCGGGAGGTAGCAGAGGACAATTAATAATAGGCGTACCACTAATTAAAAACATATTAAAATGGAAAATCAAATTGATGAGTGCTGTCCTGAGTTTGATGTTTCAAAATGGGACAAAAAAAGAGAGGTTTGGGAAAACCGGATGTTCATAAAAGAGACAATGCCCACATTTTTTCACATGCCCTTCCCGCCAACTATCGGAAAGAAAATAACCAGGATGTATAAACTGGTTGACTAGGCCGATGCTCACCTTCCGGATAAATCGGATACCCTCATCCTCTTCCGCGACCCCTCTGCCTTCCGCTCAGAAATCTCGGGGACTTTTGTGTCAAGAGTTTTTGACGGTAAGTACAATGAAATTCCAAAATTCATTAAGGAGATGGACCGATATCTCAATGAAAGTGGAGAGTCGGCAAAAGACTACTATATCCATTATGCCTACTGTCCGCTCTGTGCAAAGAGGTACGGACACAATTATGTAACTTTATTCGCAAAGGTATAGTTGCCGGTTGCGAGCATGTAGGTAAGTTTACGCAGATTGTTGTAGCAGAAGCGACCTATAGACTTTGTTTATTTGATTATAAGGCATTTTTTGAAATTCTATTCCATTATTGTATGCCTTTGAAGTATTCGTCTGTTATGTTTTCACCGGATTTTATCTCTACAAGTGTGATTGATAATCCATCGGCAATAATTAAATTAACTTGGCTTCCCACGTTGTCTCTCCAAAAATAGTACTTGTTTGATTTGCCTCTCCTGTATCATGGCTTGAGTTTACAATTTTGGAACGGGATTCTATAATTGTAAAGAATAATTCTTTGATTCATTCATTCCGAGGTTTCACTCTCAATCATAAAATCGGCACTCTCGGCAATCTTAATTTTTTACAAATCGGTAGTAGGTTGATATTCGCGACTTTTAATTATACCAGTTTGCACTATGAGACGATTGCATCTGTTTTTATCAATTTTATTAGTTGTCCCTTTAACTTTATTTGGGCAGAACCCTGATCAAACTATAAGGGGTAGGATAGCAGATATAGAGACAAATACTGGGTTACAAGGAGCTGTAGTGACTATCTTGACTCTGAATACCCCATTAAGTGCTATCACAGATTCATTTGGGGAGTTTACTATGGAAAAAATACCTGTTGGAAGGTATAAAATCACGGTTGCTCATTTAGGTTATAAGGAGGAAATTATACAGGATCTTCTTGTGACCTCTGGGAAAGAGGTCACAAGAAGATCCTGTATAATTTCCTCCTTATAACCTAAATGAGCAAATTATACAGGATC
>CAZPRX010000353.1:0-1519 GCA_964588835.1 uncultured Muribaculaceae bacterium | reverse complement strand
TTTTTGTTACCCGCCTGAAAGAGCAGATAGAGTCACTTGAACATACAAAATTCTCGGCAAAATTTGGTGGAGCTACAGGTAATTTCAATGCCCATTACGTTGCTTATCCAGAGATTGACTGGAATAACTTTGCTGAAAAATTTGTTAATGGAACTCTTGGACTTTACAGGTCATTCCCTACAACTCAAATAGATCATTATGACCATCTTTCTGCCCTTTTTCATAATCTATCAAGAATCAACACAATATTAATCGATTTGTGTCGTGATATATGGAGTTATATTTCAATGGAATATTTCAGGCAAAGAGTAAAAGAGGGTGAGGTGGGTTCATCGGCAATGCCCCATAAAGTAAACCCTATTGATTTTGAAAATGCAGAGGGAAACCTGGGTTTGGCAAATGCAATTTTCAACCATCTTGCAGAAAAATTACCATTGTCCAGATTACAGAGAGATTTAACAGACAGTACTGTTCTTAGAAACGTAGGGACACCCATTGCACACACTATAATATCTCTTAATTCAATTGAAAAGGGTCTGGGAAAACTTATCCTTGACAAGGAGGCCATTTCTGAAGATCTTGAAGCAAACTGGGCAGTGGTTGCAGAGGGGATTCAGACTATCCTGAGAAGAGAGGGCTTTCCTAAGCCATATGAGGCACTTAAAGCTCTCACTCGTACCGGAAGGCCTATAGACAGCGAATCAATAAAAGAGTTTATAGAGCAGCTTAATATAAGTGAAGAGATAAAGGCGGAACTTAGAAAGATAACACCTTTCACATATACAGGAATCTAAATATACAGGAATCTAAACCTATAGCAATGAAAAAAATACTTCTGTCCGTGATAGTCGCACTTTTTGCTGTCACATTGCAGTCTCAGGAAATTGAGTTTAATAAATATTTTACAGGGGAGAGACTAAGAATTGATCTTGTATTTGCCGGAGATGCTCTGAGTCAGCAAATTTTTCTTGAGGGCTTTACCCGTGAAGAGTTGTGGAGCGGAAGCAGGAGTTCATTAACTGATCCGTTCAATTATGGTGAATTCAGGGTTGAGGTAAAAGAGGGGGAGAGGATTATTTACACCTCCGGGTTTAATAATCTTTTTCAGGAGTGGCGAACAACAAATGAGGCCAGAACAACCCGGATGGCTTTTACGGGATCATGCAGGGTCCCTTTCCCAAAAAACAAAGTGGAAATTATATTTTACGAAAGGGTTAAAGAGAGCGGAAAGTTCTCCAGACTTGCCGGATTTACTCTTGACCCACAGGATAAATTAATTCGCAGAGACAAAGAGCATAACTTCAAAACGGACACTATTCATTATTCAGGAGAGCCCTCAAAGAAGGTAGATCTTCTGTTTATTGCTGAGGGTTATACTAAGGATGAGATGAATAAATTCAGGGCCGACGCTAAGCGGTTTGCCTCCTATCTGTTCAACACAGAACCATATAAATCAAGACAATCAGATTTTAACATATGGGCTGTTGAATCCGTATCGGCAGAGAGCGGGCCGGATATT
>CAZPRX010000352.1:0-1519 GCA_964588835.1 uncultured Muribaculaceae bacterium | reverse complement strand
TAAAGTCATTGATGACCCGGTGAAATAAGACACCGTCAAAATAGCCCTTTTTAGAGAGCTTTACGAAGTTATCTCTGTGAAGAGGGGTTTCATCATAAAGCATGAGTAAAATCTCTCCTTTTGACGTTGTAAGCCTCACATGCCATAATCTACCAGAAGCAGATACTAGCGTAGCAATAGTTATAAAAAAAATAAGGGCAGATACCTTAATAACATTATTCTTCATAAAGCTGATTATAGTTGTGGTCCACAAGCGATTAGAGCTCTTGCGGCATCATTGTCGCAATATTGTTCAAAGCTCTTTATATATTTTGCAGCTAATGCCTTTGCCTTATCTTCCCAAATAGTAATATGAGAATAAGTCTCTCTTGGATCTAGTATTCCTTCAGATACATCATGAAGTTTAACAGGAACATTTAAATTTAGTATAGGGATGTGCTTTTGTGGAGCTTTTTCAATAGTTCCGTCAAGTATTGCATCAATAATAGCTCTTGTATCTTTTATTGAGATTCTCTTACCGGTGCCGTTCCATCCCGTGTTTACAAGATATGCTTTTGCCCCGTGTTTATCCATCTTTTCAGCAAGTGTTTTGGCATAAATAGTTGGATGAAGAGTTAAAAAAGCTTCCCCAAAGGCGGGTGAAAATGATGGCAAAGGTTCTGTTATACCTCTTTCTGTTCCAGCAAGCTTTGAAGTATATCCACATAAAAAGTGGTACTGTGCCTGATCTCTATCGAGTATAGAAACGGGAGGAAGAACCCCATACGCATCTGCAGAGAGGTATATTATTTTTTTAGGATGTCCTGCCTTAGAAGGTAATACTATCTTATTAATATGATAAATAGGGTAGGAGACTCTTGTGTTTTCAGTCACAGAAGCATCTGAGAAATCAATGCTTCCATCTTCAAGAACAGTCACGTTTTCAAGGAGAGCATCTCTTTTGATCGCATTCCAGATATCAGGTTCATTCTCTTTACTTAAGTTTATTGTTTTTGCATAACATCCACCTTCTAAATTAAATACGCCATGGTCATCCCATCCGTGTTCGTCATCTCCTATCAGATATCTTTTTGGATCTGCAGAGAGTGTAGTCTTTCCCGTTCCCGATAGTCCAAAGAAAATGGCCACATCTCCATCCTTGCCAACATTTGCCGAACAGTGCATTGAAGCAATACCTTTTAACGGTAGATAATAATTCATCATTGAAAAAATGCCCTTCTTCATTTCTCCTCCATACCAAGTGCCTCCGCAAACAGATATTTTTTCAGTGAGATTAAAGAGTACAAATACATCTGAGTGAAGATTATGCTCTTTCCACCTAGGATTGGTGGCTTTAGAGGCATTTATAAAAACAAAGTCAGGCTCACCATAGTGGTCCATTTCGTATTCTGATGGCCGTATAAACATGTTGGTAACAAAGTGTGCCTGCCACGCAACCTCCATAATAAAGCGGACCTTCATCCTCGTATCCTCATTTGTACCGCAGAAAGCATCTACAACATAAATAATTTCTTTATTA
>CAZPRX010000351.1:1171-1519 GCA_964588835.1 uncultured Muribaculaceae bacterium | reverse complement strand
GCAGCAATATGGTTTTAATACATTGGTTAATCCATTTGGGGTTCTGTATAATCCGCAATCTGTTGCTCACTCAATCAACCGTCTTGTCAAGAATGAGCCGGTCAATACAAATGACATTGTCCGGGACGGTTCGGTTTTTAAAAGCATTTATCATTCAGGCGAGTACTCTTCGATGAGCATGGATGCTTTGATTGAGAATCTTAATATATCCATAAGTGATGCTTCAGCGTTTTTGAATGCCGCAGATACTGTAGCCCTCACCTTTGGAACAACATGGATATTCAAACGAAGAGATGACGGCAGAGTGGTCTCAAATTGCCATAAGCAACCTGCCGGCAGTTTTGAGAG
>CAZPRX010000351.1:0-1161 GCA_964588835.1 uncultured Muribaculaceae bacterium | reverse complement strand
TTAGCTATTAAAACAGAGGAGATTGTTGGGATGCTGGCTCCCCTTATAGAGCTGATGCCTCAGAAGAGGTGGTTTTTGAGTGTAAGTCCAGTAAGGCATCTAAAGGATGGGGCTAAGGAGAATATGCTGAGCAAGTCAAGTCTTATCCTGGCTCTTAACGAGCTGGAGAAGAGGTATAGTAACGTTGTCTATTTTCCATCTTTTGAAATTGTAATGGATGAATTAAGAGACTACAGATTCTATGGGCCTGATTTGATACATCTTACAGAGGAGGCCACAAATTATATCTGGGAGAGGTTTGCCAAATTTGCACTTGAAAAGGAGGCGGAAGAGTTGCTTAAAGATTATAAGCGTTTATACGAGCTTAAAAGACACAGACCTCTCTTCCCCGAGAGCTCAGAATATAAAGGGTTACTAAAGAGAATAGATGAGCTTGATGCATTTTTGAAAAAAAAGAGAAGTTAGGAGTATAACTTGCTGGAAAAAATGTTAACTTACGATTTCTTAATAAAATTTGACAAAGCTGCTTTTTAATGTTGATAAAATAAAGAGCAGCAGATAGTATGAAAATTTGAGATTATTATTTATATTTGAATTACAAATTAATCTCATTTGTTTGATTTTTTCAATATTAAAACTATATTTGTACAAACACAAGTAATTCAACATTCTAAACTTTAAATTATGAATAAGGCAGATTTGATTTCAGCAATCGCAGCTAAGGCCGAACTTACAAAAGTTGACGCAAAGAAAGCTCTTGATGCATTTATTGATGTAGCAGGTGACTCAATGAAAAAAGGCGAGAGAATTACTCTCGTAGGATTTGGAACATTCTCTGTTAATAAGAGAAATGCACGTAACGGTAGAAACCCTCGTACCGGTGCCAAGATTAAAATCGCAGCTAAAAATGTTGTAAGATTCAAAGCCGGAGCTGAATTAAATAAAAAGGTTAAGTAAACTTTAAGTTTCTGGTTGAAAAACTGAGGCCGACTGAATATTCAGTCGGCCTTTTTCTTTAGTTGTCTGTTGCAGCCATACGGGTCCATTCCGCCTTACGCGGGCTCCGGAGGTTGCGGGTTTGGGTGGGACGAACCTCCATCTACCTTGTAATGAGCTAATTGCAAAACATAATTTATTGATTACGAGAGATTTGTGTTTTGA
>CAZPRX010000350.1:0-1527 GCA_964588835.1 uncultured Muribaculaceae bacterium | reverse complement strand
AAACTGACAGATGTTAAATCCACCAGACCAGTAATAAATTTCAAGTAATACAAATAAGGAACTTACCTATTATGGAAGGGTTAAATTTAATAAGCACATTTGCTGAATTCAAAGAGTTGAAGAACATAGACCGTCCTACCATGATGAGCGTTTTGGAGGATGTCTTCCGCAATCAGCTCATCAAGATGTACGGTACTGCAGACAACTTTGATATCATCATAAACATAGACAAAGGAGACTTTGAGATATGGCGAAACAGAGAAGTTGTAGAGGTAGTAGAGGATCCTACAGCACAAATATCACTTGAAGAGGTATCTAAAATTGATGACTCACTTCAGGTAGGCGAATTATATCCGGAAGAGGTGAAACTATCGGCCTTTGGAAGGAGAGGAATACTCAATCTTCGTCAGAATCTTTCTGGAAGAATAATGGACATTGAGAAGGCAAATCTTTACAACACTTACAAAGAGAGAGTGGGTGAAGTTGTTGTTGGAGAGGTATATCAGGTATGGAAAAAAGAGGTTTTGGTTATGGACGAGGAGGGCAATGAACTTCTTCTGCCTAAAACTGAACAGATTCCTTCTGACTTTTTCCGTAAGGGCGACTCGGTAAGAGCAGTTGTTGCAAGGGTTGACCTTAAGAACAACAACCCTGTAATTATCTTATCAAGAACTGCAAACGAGTTCCTTGAGAGATTATTTGAGCAGGAGGTGCCAGAAATATTTGATGGTCTTATAACTATTAAGAAGATTGTTAGGATACCGGGTGAGAGGGCAAAGGTTGCTGTTGAGTCATATGATGAAAGAATTGATCCTGTAGGAGCCTGCGTGGGTGTAAAGGGATCAAGGATACATGGTATTGTTAAAGAGCTTAGAAACGAAAATATTGATATAATAAACTGGACATCAAATATGCAGCTTCTCATACAGAGAGCGCTTAGTCCGGCAAAAATTTCCTCTGTCAAGATTCACGAAGATATCAAAAAGGTATTTGTATCACTAAATCCAAGCGATGTCTCTCTTGCCATAGGTAAAGGCGGAAGCAACATCAAACTTGCAGGTCAGCTTGTAGGTATGGAGATAGAGGTATTCCGTGAAATTGATGAAGATGAAGATGACGTCCTCCTTGAAGAGTTTAGCGACGAGATAGATGAGTGGGTAATTAAGGCACTCCAATCAATCGGCTGCGATACTGCAAAAAGCGTACTTGCAATTCCTGATGCAGAGATAGCCCGCAGGGCAGATCTAGAGATAGAGACTGTGATGGAAGTAAAGAAAATTTTAAACTCAGAATTTGAGGAGAACAACTAAAAAAAACAGAGCGTAGACATATGACAGAAAGCGAAAATATAAGAGTGAACATAGTTCTCAAGGAATTCAACATTGGCCTGGGGACCTTGGCTGATTTCCTTAAATCAAAGAAGATTGAAATAGACCTTAAACCTATTACTAAGCTTCCTCCGGATGTCTATACTCTCATAAAGAAAGAGTTTGGCAAGGAGCAACTTATCAAGGAGCAGTCCAAGAA
>CAZPRX010000349.1:0-1530 GCA_964588835.1 uncultured Muribaculaceae bacterium | reverse complement strand
AACACCATTCTTCAAAGTGCATTCTTCAAGATAGCAGATATCATTCCTTTTGAACAAGCAGTAAGCGAAATGAAACACGCAGCTGAAAAATCATACGGAAGGAAAGGAGACAAAATTCTTGAGATGAACTATGCAGCTATTAACAGAGGCGCTGAGTATGTTAAAGTTGACGTCCCTACTGAATGGAAAAACCTTACAACTAAGTTCCGCCCTTCAAGCTTTGACAGACTTGCACCGGATTGGGTAAGAAATGTTGCTGACGTTGTAAATGCACAGGGTGGTAATGACCTTCCTGTAAGTGCCTTCCTGCACCTTGAAGATGGCACCATTCCTGCCGGAACTGCTGCTTACGAGAAGAGAGGTATTGCTACCCACGTTCCAGAATGGCAGCCTGAAAACTGTATTCAGTGTAACCAGTGTGCCTATGTTTGCCCTCACGCTGCTATCCGTCCGTTCCTTATGAGCGAAGAGGAACAAAGCCACGCCCCTGCAGGAGTTAAAAAAGTTAAAGGGAATGGTCCTTTCAAAGAGTACAGCTCTACAATTCAGGTTACTCCATATGACTGTACCGGTTGCGGAAACTGTGCCGATGTTTGCCCTGCCAAGAGTAAAGCATTGATTATGAAGCCATTTGAGACTCAGGAGCACGAACAACACAACTTTGACTACATGCATGGTGTTGTAGGTTACAAAGACACCATCCAGTCAAAATCTCAGAATGTTAAGAATCTGCAATTTGCTCAACCTCTGTTTGAGTTCTCAGGCGCTTGCGCAGGTTGCGGTGAGACCCCTTACATTAAGGCTATCACTCAACTTTATGGAGACAGAATGATGATTGCAAATGCAACCGGATGCTCTTCAATTTTTGGAGGATCATTCCCTGCATCACCATACACAACTAATACATCAGGCAACGGTCCATCTTGGGCAAATTCTTTGTTCGAGGATAACGCTGAGTACGGAATGGGTATGCGTCTGGGTTCTGAAAGAGTTCGCGACAGAGTTGCGAAACTTATGGCTGACGGACTAGAGTGCAAAGACTGCTCTGCTGAGATGAAAGTACTCTTTGGAGAGTGGATTACAAAACGCGACGATGCCGCTGCTACAAAAGAGATAGCTGACAAGCTTATCCCTATGATCAGCGAATGTGGCTGTACTATTTGCAAAGAGCTCTTAATACTTAAAGATTACTTCATTACAAGATCTCAGTGGATCTTTGGAGGAGACGGCTGGGCTTACGATATAGGATACGGTGGACTTGACCATGTGCTTGCTTCCGGAGAGAATGTTAACGTATTGGTTCTTGACACCGAGGTTTACTCAAATACCGGTGGTCAATCTTCAAAATCTACTCCTGTGGGAGCAGTTGCCAAATTCGCTACCTCAGGTAAAAAGATTCGCAAAAAAGATCTTGGAATGATGGCTATGAGCTATGGTTATGTATACGTTGCCCAGGTGGCAATGGGTGCCAGCCACAACCAGCTTATGAACGTCCTTAAAGAGGCCGAGGCATACGACGGACCATCACTT
>CAZPRX010000348.1:0-1531 GCA_964588835.1 uncultured Muribaculaceae bacterium | reverse complement strand
ATAAAATTTATTCAGCAATGTCAGTAAATAACCTTATAGCTCCCTGTGGAATGAACTGCGGCATATGTCTTGCACTTTTACGAGATAAGAACAGATGTTTGGGTTGCAGAATTGATAGCAGTCAGAAACCGGAATCTTGTAAAAAATGTATTATAATTAATTGCCAATTATTGAAAAATACTGACTCAAAATTTTGCTATGATTGTGAGAAATTTCCCTGTAAAAGATTGAAGCAGTTAGATAAAAGGTATCGTACAAAATACTATATGAGTATGATTGAAAACCTGGAATTTATCAAGAAATCAGGTTTAGATAAATTCGTTAATAATGAATTGGTTCGTTGGAGATGCTCAACTTGTGGAGCAACGCTTTGCGTTCACCGAAACTTTTGTCTGAATTGCAAAACCCTCCCGCATCAGAGTTAAAATTAAATTATGGAGTTAATAGTAGACAATCAAATCACATTAAGGCAGCTTACACGAGAAGATGCCTCAGACATCTTTAAAACTATTGATTCCCAGAGGGAGTATCTTGGGAAATGGTTGCCTTTTGTTGAGCATACAAAATCGGTTGATGATCCGCTGGCATTTATAGATTCAGTTATTGAAGCACCGGAGGAGAAATTTAATTACTCCTTTACTATTCAAATTGATGGCCGATTTGCAGGAATAATCGGTTTTAAGGATACTGACAGGGCTAACAAGAAAACAGAGATAGGTTATTGGCTTTCAGAGGAGTTTCAGGGCCGGGGAGTAATGACAAAATCGGTCAGGAGGCTTTGTGAATTTGCATACAAAGAGCTTAATATGAATAGAATACAGATTAAATGCGCTGTAGGAAACTCAGCCAGCATAGCTATTCCTGTAAGACTCGGCTTTAAGCTGGAAGGGACAGAGAGGGACGGGGAGCTGCTAACAGGTGACGCTTTCACTGATATTATGGTGTTTAGTTTACTGAAAGGTGAATACCTTTGAGAGAATTTTATTTATGAGACCTAAACTGAACTTAAAGACAGATCCTGAAGAGTTTATTAATTTTTACTGGTTAAAGGAGGAGTTAGATGAATTTTGTAATCTTTATAACCTCCCAAGATCTGGTTCTAAGGGTGATCTTACAAATCGCATTTATGAATTCCTTAAAACCGGGAGAATAATTAATAATCATAAGGTAGCAAATCCAATATCTTCAAAAATAGTTGAATCAATAACTCTTGATTCAATAATTCCAGCCGGTTACAGAAACGATGAAAGGCACAGAGCCTTTTTTAAGACCGAGATTGGAGAGCACTTCAAATTCAATGTCCCATTCATGAACTGGATGAAGGCAAATGCAGGCAAAACATACAGAGAGGCTATTGTTGAGTGGAAAAGAATTTTAAATGAGAAGAGACAAGGTATCAAAACAGAAATTTCTCCTCAGTTTGAGTTTAATCAATACTTTAGAGATTTTTTCAAGGCTAATCCTGATTTAACACGCAAGGATGCTCTAAGATGCTGGAACTACAAAAAATCTCTGCCCGGACACAACCGCT
>CAZPRX010000347.1:0-1541 GCA_964588835.1 uncultured Muribaculaceae bacterium | reverse complement strand
GGAACTGGTACATAATCTGCCCAAATTCTCTTTCATCTTCTGCAATAAGAATTCTTCTTCTAATCATTTGTTTCTGATAGTAAATATAAATTTGCTTCCTATTCCCTGCTCGCTCTCAACCCTTACCTCTCCTTTGTGAGTTATGGCAACCCACTGAACATAGTTTAGGCCAAGGCCAAATCCCTTCCCTTTTGTTGCATGTTCAGCAGAATTAACCCTGTAAAATCTTTCAAAAACCCTCTTTTGATCTGCCGGCGGAATCCCTATACCGTTATCTTCTACAATTATAGTAATATCTTGTGAGTTCTCCTCAGCATAAATCTTAATATTCACGCTTTCACCTGAATACTTAACAGCATTTTCAATAAGATTCCCAATTGCATTTGATATGTGAACCCTGTCTCCGTAAACTGACAATTCAGGGCTAAAAAGAGCCTCAATTTCAATTTTCTTATCTGTTCTCCCAAAATAGTGATCAAGGTACTGACTAATTGCATCTCTCAGTAAAAACCGCTCCATTATAAGATTAACCTTATTTTTCTCCAGTTTATTTATATCAAGCAATTTCTCTATTAATTTATTAATATAGATAACCTTATTTCTCGACAACTCAAGAAAACTGTTCACCTCTTTCTTTTCACTATACATCTCAGCCATCTCAATTGATGAGAGCGCACTCTGAAGTGGCGACCTCAATTCGTGAGTGAAGAAGCTTGTAAGGTTCTCCCTCAACTGAGCCAGCGTAATCTGTCTGGAGAGCATCTTAAACTGAAGGACAATTGCAACCACTATAAATATTAGTAATATAATCGACGCCAAACCAATTAGTAAAAAATCTTGTTTGTAAACAAAAAGCGGATAGTATATTTTTGCATTTAAAACTATTGAATTTGACGCATTAAGATAATTTGTTAGTTCAAAATTTCCGAATGAGGACGAACTCGAAGAGTAATTTAAAGATTTATTTAAATCAGGATTATCAATATCTAAATATTCTAATGTAAAATCTGTTGAGTAACCTTTTTTGAAAGTTCAATGTTGAAAAAGTTCGCCAGTGAATCTATATTAATTGGATGTGTTTTTCTTAAAAACTCTTGAAACACCTGTTCCATAGATAATTTTAAAGTTGATTTTGAACCAAGACTTACAGTATCTAAGGTGAATCTTTGGTTAACATTTTGAGTATTTTCATTTAAACTTCCAGAATTAACTACTTGAACGTTAAATGAACTTATTGACGAGCTGTTTTTCAGACGACTGTCTAGCTCAAATGTCATTGAACTTAATAGTACCTGCTCAGCTTCAGCTTTGAAGGAGATTCTTTCATTTAGAATAACCTTATAAAGCCATACACTTTGTACTATTAATAGAGAAAAAATGACTATAATTGACAATGTCAGTGCTTTACGTATCATGGCTTAAAAATTAAGGTAAAAGTAAGTAAAATGTAAGTAACCAGAAAGGATTTAGGAGATTTTACATATGATATTTGTAATGAAAAAATGAACCTCTAAAAAATTATTGCTATGGAAACAAATGAA
>CAZPRX010000346.1:506-1544 GCA_964588835.1 uncultured Muribaculaceae bacterium | reverse complement strand
TTCATTTACTCCTGTCTCAATAGAGGGAATGAGTACAAACCCGCCTCACAAGGATAAAGAGTGCTTTGGTATGGACCTGAGAGAGTATGATATCAATATCTTTAAAGAGAGCGGAAGAATCAATCTAAGCTGGCTAATTGAGTTTTACAATATCCATCCGGACAAGGAGAACTTTTTCCACACAGGCCGATTTGACAGACTGGCAGGTACCGATAAACTCAGAAATCAGATAATTGAGGGCAAGACCGAGCAGGAGATAAGAGATAGCTGGGAGCCAGCTCTATCTGAATTTAAAGAGATGAGGAAGGGTTACCTCCTTTATGTAGATTTTTAATTTGTGAGCCAGTTATGCCACTCTTTTTCTAGGATTGTAAGATCTTTGCCATATATTAATTGCCATTGTTCCCCCGATTTCCATAGATTTAGGAATGATTTTTGGCCATATTTGGTTATCAAAAATTCAATAAATGAGCCGGCAGCGGCATAGCCCATTTGTGTATACTCTTTATCTGCTCCAATCTGGAGTTCAGTTATTTTTGCCAGAGGTAGCAGAGTCCCTTTTTCCAGGAAGTTTTTTGTAATCCGATTACTTTCATTAGACTTTATTGAAACGGCCTCTGCATACATTGCAACACCTTCATTGAGAAAAGAAGATTGTCTTTTCCAGTTGCTGTTGAATATAATATGAGTAAGTTCATGAACAGCAAGTGCATAGTCATTCGTTGTTTTATCATATATTGAAAAAATACCAGCTCTGCCTGCAGCTAAACCCTTTCCCCAGTGATTTGTGTAGAATAATTTCTCATCGTAATCAGAAAAATAGGTAATAAGTTGTCTCTCTTTAGATGGCTCCAGTTCAGCAAAATGATTAAAAAGAAAGCTAAGTGCATTCTCATTATTTTTTGCAATCTCCTCAATGGATAAACTGTCTATTGTCTCTTTATTGTATCTGATATTACAGTACTCAGTCTGGAGATTATTAAACTTACCTGTAAATGAGATTGCAATATTATAAATGGGCTCTTTCAATGTGGGCAG
>CAZPRX010000346.1:0-496 GCA_964588835.1 uncultured Muribaculaceae bacterium | reverse complement strand
TTACCTGATTTAATATTATTGTGCATAGACTCAAGATAATACCCACCAGCGTTAAGTAGCATATGGGCTGTTGACCTGCTTATGGCAATAATTGGGATCTCTTTATTGTGAAACTCTATGCCTTCAAGGTATATATCTGTGTTCTCCTCTAGATCTGAATAAATTGCAATTCCGGCGACATCCTCTTTTATCAAGCGGTTAATATTTTCACTTAACTTGGATTCATTACCTTTTAGTTTTTCAAAATCTGGACAATACAAAATAAATCTGTCATTAATTTTAATATTCTCCCCATAATAACCCTCCCTGTGCAATATTGAGGGAAGAAAGAGCAGGGGCTTCTCAATTCTGACATCCTTTGAATAACCCTCTGTACCAAAAGGAGCACTTTTTTCTGATGCTAAGGGAAAGAATCCAAAGCTCATTTTGCTGCCACTTTTGAACTTAATAAATGAATCTGACCAAGGGAGTTTTACACTGTTGCTGTAAAAATATT
>CAZPRX010000345.1:0-1552 GCA_964588835.1 uncultured Muribaculaceae bacterium | reverse complement strand
AAAGTAACTGACGAATTGCATTAATTATCTGCCCTATTTTGCTGATTTCTCGTAGGATATAGTCTTTTTGTTCCATAGTTATATCTACTTTTCCCTTATCACCTTAAACAGTGCTGGATTATTTTTCTGATCCACAAACGACATCTCATCATCTTTTAGTATTCTGCCACTTATGGTAGTTGCTTTGAGGATGCTCTTGGTTTGGTCTGATGGGATAAGGGTAGCGACAGGATGGGAGTATGTGTATTCGTAAGTATCGGTGTTTTTTTTGCCCGTGGAGATTTCTGTAAAATTAAAAAGACAAGTGGTTCTGTCGAATACAATCTCCAATGCAAACGATGTGCTGCTTCCGTTCCATTGAGTCCTATAGAGCCCGTTAGTCTCTATAGGAAAGAGCATGTTGTAATTAGGTCCTGTACCGCCGAGCAGCTCATCATCGTTGCATCCGCTAAGAATTAGAACTCCAATTATCAGACTTAGAGCTATTAATAAAAATGGTTTCCCTTTTATCATGACATTCAATTATATACTAAAAACTATGGCAAGGTATACTCCTTTGCCTCTTTTGTTAATGGAATTACGTCTGACTGGTGGATGTACTTTAGGCTGAATTTGCGGTTGAGGGCCATAAGGAGTTGCATCCCGAATGAGAGCCTGGTCAGGTAGGAGTAGAGGCCTATGGCGCCGTATGAGATTGGATTGCCGGTGTATATGCTTTTGATATACCTGGCATCTTTGAAAATAGTGTCGGCGGTATCTCCAAAGGCTTTGTAGGAGGCAGGAGTGGCATCGGTTTCAATTAATTCTCCTACGTTCTTGCCGGTAACAGCAGCGGCCATTGCTGCCCGGCCAATTCCTACCAGTTTTATGTTTGGAGCTCCAAGCGCCAATGCTTTGAACATGGTGTCCTCCATTGCGATACCTCCTGCAATTGCTATTTCCGGAATCCACAAATTCTCCTCTCTCAGCTCTTCAATTAGAGTATTGACGATTTTAATCAGGTCAATTGTTGGATGACTCCATTCGTTCATCATTTTGTTAGGGCTGTTACCGCTACCGCCTCCTGCTCCATCAAATGTAATCAGGTCAACGTTGTTGGCAGAGGCAATCCGCAGAACTCTTCTGATATCGCTTACATCAAACCCGGCCATCTTGAAGAATATATTTTTTGCACCATGGGCCCGGAACCTGGCAATAATCTCCCCAAGAGAAGACTCATTCCACATCGGCAACCGGCCACACTGCAAAAAATGGAAACCGTTTCCCCTGAAGAACTCCTCTTTAACCGACTCATCCATCGGATTAGGAAAAACCAGATAGCCGTTCTTTTTCAGAGATATAGCTTCATCATACGAATATACAGGCGCCACATGCTGAATCCCTTTTGCCGCCTGCCCAAATTTTATCTCAATCGTCTTCAAATCAAAGTTTTTCAAAGCATACTCAGCCGTCCCCACAACAATATCATCGGCATTAACCTGAAGAATAATATCCCCGTACCCTCTGTCATACCTCCTGAAATACTCAATCATCTTTCCAAGGAATGGAGCAT
>CAZPRX010000344.1:0-1557 GCA_964588835.1 uncultured Muribaculaceae bacterium | reverse complement strand
GAGTCCCGGTTATGGGTGGTCTTGCACTTAGAATGATTTCAATGGACGGCATTGAATCCTCACCTATAGTATCTCCTGATGGAAAATACCTGGCATTTTCATCAAATGAAACAGGTAATAATAACGTCTACATAGTTCCCGTTAATGGAGGATTGGTTGTTCAACTTACATTCCATGATGGTTCTGATATTCCTGTCTCCTGGTCTTCAGATTCAAAGAGAATTTATTTTGAATCAAACAGATATAACTCAGTAAGTGTTTTTTCTGTGTCAGTTGAAGGTGGTACTCCGGAAAGACTTTTTCAAAATTACTTTAATACTGTCTCAGCATTAGTTGAAAACCCTGTTACAGGAGAATACTATTTTACTGAATCAGCAGAGAGCTATAGATTTGCTACAAGAAAGGGATATAAAGGAGAGCATAATGCAAATATAATCTCCTGGAATCCTTTGAAAAATGAATACAGGGAGGTTACTACCTGGCTGGGAAAAGATCAGTGGCCCATAGTTGATGGTATGGGAAATCTGTATTATGTATCTGATGAGAAGGGTGGTGAGGACAACATAGTTAAACAGGAGGGTGATAAGAGGATTTTTGTTACAAATTTCAAGGAATCTGTTCAGTATCCATCAATTAGTAGAGACGGATCAAAAATAGTTTTCTTAAAAGGGTATGAGATTAATTTTCTAGATACAAAAACAGGCAAGATCTTAAAACCGGAAATACGTATTGCAGATTCAAAAAAGATTAATGATCAGAGTTTTAAAGTAGGGGTTCCGGATGATGCTGCCGTATCACCAGACGGTAAAAAGCTTGCCTTTGTATTTAGGGGGTTATTGTTTGTAAGTGATGTAAAGGGTCAGTTCGTTAAAAGAGTTGAAACACCTGAAACAGAAAGAGTATCAGAGGTTATTTGGGCAAAAGACAGTAAGACTCTGTATTATACAAGAACAAACGAGGGGTATTATAACATATTCAAAAAGAGGGCTGATACTATTTCTGCCGAGAAGGCCATCTACTCAGTTGGGGAGGGTGTAAGGAGCCTGACTGTCTCTCCAAAGGGGGATAAGGTAGCTTTTGTAAGTGGTAAAAGAGGTTTAATGATACTTGATCTCGAAAAGGATAAGATAGAAAAAATTGCGGATCAGGAGTTCTGGGCATATCAGGGTTATAGCATAAATTTTTCTGCAGACCAGAAACATATTGCATTTACTGCAATGAACATGTTTGAGCAGGATGTTTACATATATTCTTTTGAGAACAAACAGGTTATCAATGTAACAAATTCAGCTGTAGCCGAAGGTGATCCAGTATTCTCACCTGATGGTAAGTCTATGTATATGATTGCTAGTCGGCTATCATCTTCTTATCCCAGAGGTGCTAATCCATCACTTTATAAAGTTCATCTGGATAAAGTTCAGCTACCACTTGAGGGAGAAGAGCAAGAGAAGCTTTTTGGAAAGAGTGGAGCAAAAAAGGATTCTGCTGTCGCTATTAATCAGAAGCATTTGCAAAGAAGATACACACAGGTTATCAGAGGCGGAAGCCAGAACTCTC
>CAZPRX010000343.1:0-1574 GCA_964588835.1 uncultured Muribaculaceae bacterium | reverse complement strand
AGATGGGTGATATTAGAGAACTACTGTATAATCAAATAAAAAGGGATGGCTTTATTGAAGCAATCCCTTTAAATCATTGGAAGTTTATACCTGAAAAACAGTCAGTATTAGCTATATCAAACGACTTGAAATATTTAAGATAATCTATTTTGCAAAACTGACAGATCTAGTCTCCCTTATTACAGTTATTTTAACCTGCCCTGGATAAACAAGCTCTTCCTGTATCTTCTTTGCAATATCAAGTGAAAGTCGTTCAGAATCTTGGTCACTTACCTGTTCGCTTCCGACAATAACCCTGAGCTCTCTGCCGGCTTGTATAGCATATGTTTTTGTTACTCCAGGATAGGAGAGAGCTAAGTCCTCCATCTCCTTTAGCCTCTTAATGTATGATTCAATAACTTCTCTTCGGGCTCCAGGTCTTGCACCAGAAATTGCGTCTCCCACGAGTACAAGAGGGGCAATTAATGAGTTCATCTCCACCTCTTCGTGGTGTGAACCTATGGCATTACAAATCTCCGGTTTCTCTTTATATTTTTCAGCTAATTTCATTCCAAGAACTGCGTGTGGTAATTCAGGATCCTCGTCTGAAACTTTGCCAATATCATGTAAGAGGCCAGCTCTTTTAGCTACTTTAGGATTTAAACCAAGTTCAGAAGCCATAGTTGCACAAATATTTGCAACTTCTCTAGAGTGTTGAAGCAGGTTCTGACCATATGATGAACGATACTTCATCCTACCAATAAGTCTAATAAGTTCAGGGTGCAATCCGTGAATACCCAAGTCGATACAAGTACGTTTACCTGTCTCCATAATTTCATCATCTAGTTGCTTTTGAACTTTAGCAACAACCTCTTCAATTCGTGCAGGGTGAATTCTGCCATCAGTAACAAGCTGATGAAGAGCCAGTCTTGCAACTTCACGTCTGACAGGATCAAATGCTGAAAGCAAAATCGCTTCAGGAGTATCATCCACAACAATTTCAACTCCAGTAGCAGCTTCTAATGCCCTAATATTTCTACCTTCTCTTCCTATTATTCTTCCTTTAATCTCGTCACTCTCGATATTAAATACTGTAACAGCATTCTCAATCGCTGTTTCCGGTGCAATTCGCTGAATTGTGTTTATAACAATCCTTTTTGCCTCTTTACTAGCAGTAAGCCTGGCTTCGTCCATAACCTCACTGATATATGACATAGACTCAGACTTTGCTTCTGATTTCATTGCTTCTATTAACTGATTTTTTGCATCAGAAGCTGATAGACCAGCAATATTTTCAATTTTAACGATGGCCTCTTGCCTTAATTTTTCATATTCTTCAACCTTTCTTTCAAGAATTTCTTGCTGGACTTTTAGTTGATCTTTATGAGTGTCGAGTTCTTTGTGTTTTCTTTGAAGATCCTGATTTTGCTGGTTCAAAGAAATTTCTTTTTGTTTAATCCTATTCTCTTGCTGTATGATTAAATTACTTTTCTCAAGAATCTGTTGTTCATGTTCGGTTTTAAGTTGAAGAAACTTCTCTTTTGCTTGAAAAATTTTCTCTTTCTTAATATTTTCACCGTCCTGTTCGGCGCATT
>CAZPRX010000342.1:0-1578 GCA_964588835.1 uncultured Muribaculaceae bacterium | reverse complement strand
ATTATGGAGTTCATGAGGAGTTTCCTTATGGGCAGTCAAGGTAAACAGAGTTAATTTTTTTACAAAAAATAAAGAGATGGATTTTAAATTTCACGAAATGTTCCCTCTGAAAGAGGACAAGACTCAGTACCATCTCCTTACAAAGGAGTATGTGTCAACAGCGCAATTTGAAGGAAATGAGATTCTTAAAGTTGAAACTGAGGGTTTGAGACTTCTTGCAAAGCAGGCAATGCACGATATAGCATTCATGCTGAGACCTGAGCACAATGAGCAGGTTGCCAAGATTCTAAGTGATCCCGAGGCCAGCGTAAACGACAGAGCGGTTGCGCTAACCATGCTGCTTAATGCAGGCATATCCTCAAAGGGTGTTCTTCCATTCTGTCAGGACACAGGCACGGCTACAATTGTAGCTAAAAAAGGTCAGAGAGTATGGACTGGCGGAGGTGACGAGGCAGCCCTATCTCATGGTGTTTATGATACTTATACTCAGGACAATCTGAGATATTCCCAGACTATAGCTCTGGATATGTACAAGGAGAAGAATTCAGGAAATAACCTTCCTGCTCAGGTAGATATTTATGCGACAGACGGTGGAGAGTACAAATTTCTATTTGTAGCTAAAGGAGGCGGGTCAGCAAACAAGAGCTACCTTTTCCAGGAGACAAAGGCTCTTCTTAACCCCGATTCTCTTGAGAAGTTCCTTGTTGAGAAGATGAAAACCCTGGGTACTGCAGCATGTCCTCCTTATCATATCGCTTTTGTAATAGGCGGCACATCGGCAGAGGCATGTATGAAGACAGTAAAACTGGCATCTGCAAAGTACCTGGATGAACTTCCTAAGACAGGTGGCGAAGAGGGTCACGCCTTCAGAGACCTTGAGATGGAGGCTAAACTGCTTAAGGCTGCCCAGACATTTGGAATGGGTGCGCAGTTTGGTGGAAAGTATTATGCCCATGATATCAGGGTTATAAGACTCCCAAGACACGGAGCATCATGTCCTGTGGGAATGGGTGTATCCTGTAGTGCAGACAGAAACATAAAGGCAAAAATTAACAAAGAGGGTATTTGGCTCGAGACACTTGATTCAAATCCGTTAAGACTTGTACCTGAAAACTTAAGAAATATCAAGGCGACTCAGGAGGGGGCAGTTAAGATTAATCTTAACAGACCTATGAAAGAGATACTCGCAGATCTTTCCAGATATCCTGTCTCCACTTTCCTTTTACTCTCAGGTACGATAGTAGTGGGTAGGGATATTGCCCATGCTAAATTAAAAGAGAGACTTGATAAAGGAGAGGGTATGCCTCAGTATATTAAGGATCACCCTATTTATTATGCAGGTCCTGCTAAGACTCCAGCCGGACTTCCGAGTGGATCGTTTGGTCCTACAACTGCCGGCAGAATGGACTCTTATGTCGATCAATTCCAAAGCAATGGTGGAAGTATGATTATGATTGCAAAGGGGAACCGCAGCCAGCAGGTAACAGATGCCTGCCAGAAACATGGCGGATTCTACCTGGGAAGTATTGGCGGACCGGCAGCAATCCTTGCACAGGAGAGTATTAAAAAGGTTGAAGT
>CAZPRX010000341.1:0-1579 GCA_964588835.1 uncultured Muribaculaceae bacterium | reverse complement strand
ATAATCAAAACAGGCTTCTCTGAACCAGCAATTATTAAAGATAAATCTGACACAGCAGTACAGTTTGAAAGAAATGGCTATTTTGTAAAGGATATTGATTCAGCAGATGATAAGCTGGTATATAACAAGACGGTAGGATTAAAATCTAACTGGACTCAATCTTAGGGATTAAGACATTAACCTTCAGCCGTTTTAACCCGATGCTTTTTCCATAGCCCTGAGTTATAGTAAAGTATTGCTCCTATACATCCGATTGTCCATCCTGCCGGAATTGACCACCATATACCTTGGGCGCCCATCTCTCCTGAGAGAAAATAGGCAAGAGGAATCCTTATTATCCAGAGAGACAGAGTTGTTATAAGCATTGGAACAAATGTAGCACCAGCCCCTCTTGTAACACCATTTACAACAAACATAGTTGTGAATAATATATAGAATGAAGTTACAATAACAAGATACTCCTTTCCCGTTTTTATGATTTCACTGTAATGAGGTGATCCTGATTCTACAAACAGGTGCATTATTTGTTCCCCAAAGAGTATAACAACAACTGTAAGAGATACTGATATTACAGTAGAGTACTTAAGTGTTGCCCAAAGTCCGTTCCTAATTCGGTCAAATCTGCCGGCTCCCAGATTTTGCCCCACAAAGGAAGAAAGAGCTGCGGCAAGATTCATTGCTGGCATAGATACAAACATATCCACTCTCCCTGCAGCAGTGTAGGCTGCAAGGGTAGCAACTCCAAATGGGGAGACTATACCTAATAGAGCCATATTTCCCAACCCTACAAGGGTTTGCTGAACACCTGACGGAAGTCCGATTTTAAGAGAAATTTTGAAATTTTCCCAGTCAAATTCCCACTTTCTCCAATTTAGATTAAACTTAATAATGCTCTCTTTTCTACTGTTAAGATAGTACCATAGGGCAAGCCAGGCAAAAAGTGAAGAGATGCCTGTTGCCCATGCAACTCCATCAATTCCCCATCCAAACCAAAGAACAAAAACTAAGTCCAGAATCATGTTTAGCACTATCGATCCTACCGTAAAATAAATGGGTGTTAATGAGTTTCCTACTCCTCTCAAAATAGCAGCTATACCAAATAGCATAAACGAGGGAAGGGTAGTGGAGAGGATTACAATATCAAAATATCTGACAGCATCAGGCAAAACCTCTTCAGGTATAGACAACATCCTAAAAAGAGGTTCACTAAAAATGAAGAAGATTATTGTAAGAAAAAGTGAACTGAATAAAAGAAAGATCTGAAGTGTGTCAGATGTAATTTTTACTTTATGGAAATTCTTTGCACCAAAATATTGAGCAACAAGCACAGAGCCACCTATTGTTATTCCAGCGACAAGAGCAGACAGAGTGAAAAGAATAGGAAAGCTAGCCCCCACAGCTGCTAAAGCTACAGAACCAATAAACTTCCCTACAACTATACTGTCAACAATATTGTAAAGCTGCTGGAAAATGTTGCCAATAATCATTGGAATAGCAAAGAGAATGATCTGTTTTCCCTCTTTACCCTGAGTAAGATCTTTCATCTTTAGAATCTCTTCTTGTAAGAGTGGCAGTATGG
>CAZPRX010000340.1:0-1589 GCA_964588835.1 uncultured Muribaculaceae bacterium | reverse complement strand
CCATCCTCACTAGTTATTACCCGTCTTCTCATTATGTGGTTGTCTATTATGGCAGCAAATTTACAATCTTTAACTCTATTTTTTTATCTTTGCAAGTTAGTCGTTGAAACATAAAATTAAAATCACATAGATGGCACTATTTAACAGTCTGCTTAAGAAGTTCTTCGGGACCAAAGCAGAGAGGGACCTCAAGGAGATAAATCCTTACGTAGGTAAGATCCAGGAGGTATATTCGAGATTTGACACTTTGTCAAATGACCAGCTGAGGGGAGAGACAGCAAGATTGAAACAATTTATTGCTCAGAGAATTGCAGAGGATGAATCCAGAATAGCCGAGCTAAAGGCAAAGCTTGAGGATGTGATGATAGATGTTTCAGAAAAAGAGGAGCTTGCTACAGAAGTTGATAAGATCAAAAAGAGAATTGACGAAAAGATTGAAGAGGTTCTTTTAGAGGTGCTTCCTGAAGCTTTTGCTATTATGAAGTCAACGGCAAGGAGATTTAAGGAGAATGACACCCTTGAAGTTACTGCTGAAGTGCTGGACAGAGATTTAGCTGCCAAGCACGATTTTGTGGAGATATCAGGTGACAAGGCAATATGGAAAAGTACCTGGATGGCAGGTGGTAACCGGATTAAGTGGGACATGGTTCACTACGATGTTCAGCTTATAGGTGGTGTTGTTTTGCACAGCGGTAAGATTGCGGAGATGGCAACCGGTGAGGGTAAAACCCTTGTCGCAACACTCCCGGTATTTCTTAATGCATTGGCCGGAAAGGGGGTGCACGTTGTTACCGTGAACGACTATCTCTCAAAGAGGGACTCGGAGTGGATGGGTCCGCTTTATCAGTTTCATGGTCTTAAGGTAGACTGTATTGACAAACACGAACCAAACAGCGATTCAAGAAAGCAGGCATATAAGGCCGATATAACCTTTGGTACAAACAATGAATTCGGCTTTGACTACCTAAGGGACAATATGGCGATAAACCAGGAGGATCTTGTTCAGAGAAAACACCATTATGCTATTGTTGACGAGGTTGACTCGGTCCTCATAGATGACGCCAGAACTCCGCTTATCATCAGCGGCCCGGTTCCTAAGGGAGATGACCAGCAATTTAATGAATACAAGCCATTTGTAGAGAGAATATATAGTGCTCAGAGAAATCTGGTAACCCAATTGCTTAACGAAGCAAAGAAGAAGCTGGCAGAGGGAGATGAAAACGAAGGTGGCAAACTACTGCTCAGGGCTCATAAGGGTCTGCCTAAATACAACCCGCTCATTAAGTATCTGAGCGAGCCAGGTATGAAGCAGATTCTCGTTAAGACCGAGAACTTCTACATGCAGGATAATAACAAACAGATGCATATTGTCACCGATGATCTGTTTTTTGTAATTGAGGAGAAGCAGAAATCGGTAGAACTGACAGATAAAGGACACGAACTTATCTCAAAGAGTGTTAGCGATAACAGATTTTTTATTCTGCCAGATATAGGTTCTGAGATAGCAGAACTGGATAAGAGGGAGATGCAGCCAGAAGAGAAGCTTGCAGCCAAAGATGCTCTCCTTGCAGATTACGCAATTAAGAGTG
>CAZPRX010000339.1:0-1592 GCA_964588835.1 uncultured Muribaculaceae bacterium | reverse complement strand
CAAGGTCAGTAGCACTTAGAACAAACTCCCTGTTCTCTCTGTCTCTTGAATCAGGGATTCCGGAAGAGTGAGATAGAATGTGCCTTAATGTTATTTTTTCAAAAAAATCGGCTTTAAAATGGGGAAACCATTTTTTAAGGTTGTCATCTAAAGATAACTTTCCCTCCTCTGCCAGCATAATAAGGGCTATTGCTGAAAATTGTTTTGAGACAGAGGCTATGTTATAAAATGTGTTCTCGTCAGTTGTGATTCCGGTATTCATGTCCGCAATACCGTATCCTTTAGAAAAGATAACCGAGTCATCCTTCATTATTAGTACAGTTGCCCCCGGCTCATCTGAGGGGTACTGAGGTGTAAATAGAGAGTCAACTTTATCGCTAATTAACTTAGCATTATTCAGGCCGGTATAGTTACAGGAGTTAAGCATAATAAGTGCAATGATTAATAAGTATAAATGCTTCATAATATTGAGGTTTAATACTTGTGTTGCAAATTTAGTATAATAGTAACATGTAAGTTATATGTGATTATTATGAGGCGTATATACTCAGGATATCTGAAGTTCAATATTAAGGGTTCTCCTAAGTAGGTCTATTGCTCCGGAGGAGAAACGAATAATGTTTCTCTCCCTGTCGCCGTAATATACATATCTCTTTGAGATCAATAAATCTGGGCCAGCAATAGCAATCCAGATAGTTCCCACCGGCTTATCAGCAGTTCCGCCATCAGGACCTGCTATGCCGGATGTTGCAAGAGCCCAGTCTGATTTAAATAATTTTCTGGCACCTTTTGCCATAGCTTTAACACACTCTTCACTTACAGCACCATACTGATTGATAACACTTTCATCTACTCCTAATATATCAGTTTTTGCTGAATTATCATACGCTACAACTCCTCCCTTGAAGATGGCTGATGATCCGGGAATTGAAGTAAACATTCTTCCGATGTTTCCACCTGTGCACGATTCTGCCAGAGAGAGCGTTTCACCTTTGTCTGACAATGCTTTGGATATAACCGATTCAAGAGTGTCTTCTCCCTCTCCATATAGAGAATTACCTAAAATAGCTTTAAGCTCTTTAAAAAGCCTCCTTATGGTCTCCTTGTTCACTATTTCATCCCCTTCGTAAACAGACAATCTAAGTTTTACCCCTTTGGCGGGGTTTGGAAGATAGGCGAGTTTTAAACCAATGGGAAGTGTATCCTCCCAATTGGCAATTCTTGTTGCCAGCTCAGACTCTGGAATCCCAAAAGTGTTTACTGTGTAGTGAATAATTTTTTCACATTCGGTTAGGGTTGAAATATCGGCAATAACCTCATCCATGAGAAATTGCATTTCGTAGGGAACTCCTGGCAGAGAGAAAATTAATTTGTCACCACTTCTGAACTTCATACAAGGGGCTGTACCATATCTGTTAGGGATAACTGTACAATATTCCGGTACCAGCGCCTGATCTTTGTTTAAAGAGGAGAGTTCAATTCCTCTGCGATCACAAATTCCTTTAATAATTTCAAGCTGATCATTATTATAGACCATTTTATCGCTACCGGAAAAAGTTGCAAGAACTTTCTTAGTAATATCATCTTTTGTA
>CAZPRX010000338.1:0-1597 GCA_964588835.1 uncultured Muribaculaceae bacterium | reverse complement strand
AGGTAATCTATCTGATCTTTAGTTAGTTTTCTGGTTGAGTCAAATCTTTTGACTGCATATCTCCATTTTAGTCCGTCTACTACTTTCATTGTATTGTTAATTTGTCTGTTCTTTTAATTTAATTACCATGCCATAGGAACTTCTATAACAAGTATTTTTGAGTCTTTTCTTATATTTATACTTAGTACTTCTGCTTCAGTTACTGCAAGAGCATCTCTTTTATTCATTTTATGTCCATCTATGGTTGCCTCTCCCTCAAGCAAAAAGATATAAATCCCATTTTCACTCTTCTTTATAGTATAGTCAATCTTTTGATTATCTGTAAACTCACCAAGATGGAACCAGGCTTGTTGGTGTATCCATACACCCTCTTCTCCCTCGTTAGGTGAGACTATCTGCCCAAGTCTGTTAGTTACTCTGTCTTTGTTAATCAGTTTTTGATCGTAACGTGGTTTAACATTCTTCTTATCAGGAAACACCCATATTTGCAGGAACTCAACAACCGAGTCTGTTCTGTTGTTCACTTCACTGTGAATTATTCCTGTCCCGGCACTCATCACTTGAACCTCTCCCTCTTTAATAACAGTAGTATTTCCCATACTATCACCATGCTTAAGCTCACCGCTTAAAGGGATAGAAATTATCTCCATGTTATCATGAGGGTGTTTACCAAATCCCTCACCGGCTGTCACATAATCATCATTCAGAACCCTCAGTGCTCCAAAGTGAACTTTCTCAGGATCATAATAATTTGCAAATGAAAACGAGTGTGAAGATTTAAGCCAGCCATGGTCTGCGCGACCTCTGGATGAGCCTTTTACCAGGTTATATTTTTTTGTATTTGTTGTCATATCCTTGCTTTCAAATTAATAATGCAAAGGTACAGACTAAGAAGGTGGCCGTAAATGCAAAAAACTAGGAAAGTATTGCAAAATTCCTAACTCTCCCTGAATTGAGAAAAGGTGATGCCCTCCCTTCTCTTGAAAAAGTTGCTGAAATGGGCAGGATCCTGAAATCCCAGACTATATGCTATTTCTTTAGAAGAAAGCTCAGTATGAATTCCCAGGCGCTTTGATTCAACAATTATCCTGCTCTGAATAAAATCTTTTGCATTCGTGCCCACAGCATCCTTCATTACAGTGTTGAGATAATCTGAAGTAATATTAAGAGAGTCAGCGTACTCAGATACCTGATGCCACTCCCTGAACCTCTCCTCAAGCAGTTTTCTAAACCTGCCTACAAGGTCCCGGCCAGTCTCCATAAGCTGAGTATTACCGTCAAAACTCCTCTCTACTTCACTGTTGCATTCAATTAGAAAGAGCTTTAGCCAGGCGGCAACCGCTTCATTAACATATCGCTCTCCTCTAAAAAAAAGCCCCTCGATCTCTTTCCCCATTTTAAATATCTTTGCTGCTCTCTCTTCCGACAGGTCAAGTGGTGGAGTATCGGGCTTACAAGAGAATAGTCCGAGGTTTGTCAGGAAATACTCATTAATATGGTACTTACAAAGAAACTCACCCGTAAACATTATTACCAAACCCTCCGGCCGTGTGGGTGTATAAACCTGATGGACCTGGCCAGGCATAAGAAAAAATAC
>CAZPRX010000337.1:0-1607 GCA_964588835.1 uncultured Muribaculaceae bacterium | reverse complement strand
CTCGGCAAGCTGCTGTCCGTAAACTGCTGAGAAACCTTTGTATTTGCGTCGGTCTATAAGCATATCCAGATTCGCTCCATCTTTGCCCAGCATAGGAAGTCTCTTGGTAATAAAGGCCTGGTGTTTTACAGGGTATAGTCCGGTCTCAATGCCTAGTTTTCTGGCAAACTTATCTGCCTCAGCACCCAGTGCATTAATAAAGACCTCTGTTCTGTACTCTGCATACTCCTTTTCAGGTGTTAGCACAATAACCCTGTACTCATTACCATCCTTTTGAACATCAACAAGTCTTGTGTTTTCAAGAACTTTACCTCCGTTCTCCCTGCCTATCTCCCTTACAAGATCCATTGTGAGACCCGGATTTGCCTGCCAGCAGTCATTTGTTATAAGTGCGTGGCTGTAAGTGTCAAGGGAGGAGTTAAAGTAAGGAGAGATCTCTTTACGGAAATCCTTTTTGTCAACCATCCTTGCATCACTCCATTTACGGGACATGTCCAGTGAGTCAAATGTAGCCTGATCGTGAACAAATCCTACATATTTAATCAGTTTTAAATCTATGGAGTGTATGTCATTAAGTTTTGTAAAAATCTCGAGATTATGTTTGGCAATATCTGCAAGCGCAGGAAGTGAGAATGCCGGTCTTCCGCCCGCAATGTTTCTCCATGAACTTCCCAGACCATCATTTATCAGGTATGGCTTCATACCTGCTTCGGCCATATATCTGAAGAGCGAGCTACCTGCTATTCCGCCTCCGGCAATGATCGCCGGAACCTTCTCTACCCATTTGCTCCCCTTTGGAAGTATAATGTTTTCTGTCTTGCCCACCGGGTTCATATCACCCAGAGTCACAAGATTAGACATAGGACCGCGGGGAGTAGGCTCACCGATTACCTCAATACCGTAAGGCTTCAGATACATTCTTGCACGTGGCACACATCTGCTTCCCCTGCACGGACCCATCCCGATTCTTGTGATGTGTTTGAGTTCATCAGATGAAATAACCTTTCTGTCTCCAATAGCGGCAAGCATCTTTTCAACTGTTACATCCTCGCAGTGGCAGATGAATGTTTTAGCATCATGCTCTCCGTCAAGTGGTTTAATCTGTACAGGCTCAGGGAATTTCTCTTTGATAATAAAGCCTCTTATTGCAAGTAAAGCTTCGCCCTCAAGATCTTTTGCCTTAACTCTGGCAACGTTTGTCTTGTTATCTTTCTTAAGAATCTTCTCAATCACACCCTCACCAACCTTCTTGCCGTTGTTGTCCACAAGGAAAACCTCAGAACCCTCATCGGCCTTATATTCAATAGGGAGGAAGACCCAGTTTTTGTTAAACTGGTATCCAAATATGGCAAGCCCCGGGCATTGGTACACGCAACGCATACATCCCACGCACTTATCAAAGTCAATCTTAGGAACAGTTGATGTAGATGATTTAGTGATTGCACCATATTCACAAGCAAAAGAGCAAGGGTTACATGCAAATCCGTAAAGACAGTCAATTTGAACAAATCCCTTCTCCTTCATACGCTCAGGAGAGGGCCTGAATGGCTCTTCAATTACCCTTACAGGGTGTTGCTGAGAGTCTATATACTCCTTTGAAACAGCCA
>CAZPRX010000336.1:0-1611 GCA_964588835.1 uncultured Muribaculaceae bacterium | reverse complement strand
GTGGCCAGAACACCGGACTGAGCATCTGCTGGGTTAAAAACCACATTCATGCTTTCGTCTTTGGTACATGAGGCAACAGCCAGTACCATAGCCAGAATTGATAATGTATATTTAATAATTTTCATAACCGTTAGTTTTGATATCCTGGGTTTTGTACAAGATTAGGATTTGCCATCAGGTCTGCAACAGGTATTGGGAAAAGGTTAAACCTTGTATCTATTGATACACCAGAAGGCTGACCACCCTTCATTGGCCACAAGTAAGCAGATCCAGTATACATATTGAATCTTATAAGGTCAGAACGACGAGTTCCCTCCCAATATAATTCACGTGATCTCTCATCAATTATTAAATTTAGATTCAAAGAGTTGATATCTCCTGTATTGTTACCGTACGCTCTTCTTCTTAGTTCATTAACATACCCGATTGCTTCTGACGTACTAGATCCTGAACCACCTCTGACAACAGCTTCTGCTAACATAAGATAGACATCAGCTAGTCTGAAATATGGGAAGTCTGTATCAGGGAAATCATTGTGTGCACCTTTACCACCGGTAGATGTTTTGTTTGTAAACTTAAAAACAGACCAACCTTGAGTAGTAAAAGTATTGAGCGGATTTGTAATCTCTTTGCTTCTTCCTTTCTTAAAGAAAATTGCTCTTTTATCTAAACTTATAGGATAATCTCCAGTAAGATCAGTGTAAGTAAACTTGTCTACCAGCTTTTCTGTTGCTCTGTTCCCATCCCATGCCTGTTGAGTTCCATTATCAACAATATCCTTCTCACTTCCAGATCTTGATGATGCAATAAGATAAGTCATACCACCCCAAGTTTGAATTTTATTTCCGTCAAATATAATAGGAAATATAATCTCGTTCTTGGCTGCTGATAAGTTATTATCTGCCATAAAAAGATGACTGTAGTTTGGTGAAAGAGTATAACCACCACCGATAACTTTCTTTGAATAAGTTATAACCTCTGTCCATTTAGCAGTTCCTGTATATACTTCAGCATTAAGATATAATCTTGCAAGCAAAGTCCAAACAGCGCCTTGGTCGGCTCTGCCATATTCATTAGCTCTTGGAGCAGCAATCTTAGATTCAATATCTAATAATTCTTCTTCTATATATTTAAATAGAGCTACCCTTCCAATCTGTTCTGGCATATAACTTCCTATAGGGTGTTCTTCAGTAATAAAAGGTGGGTTTCCGTAAGTGTCAATGAGTATTGTATAAGCCAATGCTCTCATAAACCTGGCCTCTAACCTGTACTTTTGAACTTCTGCCTTAATTGATGTATGACCTCTTTCATCAAGTTTTTGATAAAGTTTGATGTTGAGAAATGACATCCCAATTTATGTGGTCAGAAAACTTTTCAATGAAATCTTCTGATAATTCATGGGCAATACTATAAATACTCCAATTGATTCGTTCTTTATATCACTCCAAGTGTTATTATTCATTTCAGGAACCCAGGAGTCGTTGCCCCATCCATTCTTACACTCATCTGTGGTTACTACTTGAAGATTCCATAGACTCCTGAGAAATTGCGAGTTGCCTGGATCTAAGCCGGTAATGTCAGTACTACCTGCTCCATCCTGTCCTGAAACAG
>CAZPRX010000335.1:0-1612 GCA_964588835.1 uncultured Muribaculaceae bacterium | reverse complement strand
GCGGCAGTCAGATTTACAAAGGTTTCTGGCGAAAATTTGACCAGGAGTCCAACTTCCCGGAAATGGCAGCTCCTCAGCTTAGAGCACATTTTGATTTTGAAACAAATGAAGGGGATGAGATAGTTCTCAGAGTAGCCCTTTCACCTGTAAGTACAAGAAATGCCCTTATTAATTTAGAGGAAGAGGCTCCCCATTCAAATTTCAATCAATACAGAGAAAGTGCCTACGCAATTTGGGATAGAGAACTTGGAAAAATTGAGGCACAGACTTTAAGGGAAGACGACTTGATAAATTTTTACACCTCTCTATACCACTCGTTCATCGGGACTACCGAATATATGGATGTTAATGGTGAATACAGGGGTATTGACCAAAACGTTTACAAAGCACAAGGATTTACTAATTATACAACGCTTTCTCTTTGGGATACATACAGAGCACTGCACCCTCTGTACAACATCATCCAGCAAAAGAGAAATTCAGATATAATGAATTCAATGCTGGCGCATTATGATCAAAGTGTCCACAAAATGCTACCGGTTTGGTCTCATCACGCAAATGAAAACTGGTGTATGATAGGTTACCACTCTGTATCTTTGCTTGCGGATGCCATGGTTAAGAATGTAAAAGGGTTTGATTATGAAAAGGCGCTTAAAGCCTCTGTAGCTACAGCAAATAACAAATACTATGATGGTCTGGGAGAGTATATTGCCAGAGGCTTTGTACCTGAAGACAAGAGCAGCAACTCTGTGTCAAAAACTTTAGAGTATGCATACGACGACTGGGCAATCGCAATGATGGCGGAGAAAATCGGAAATGCCGGGGTATTTAATGAATTTATTTTCCGTTCAAAAAACTTCAAAAATCTGTTTGATAAAGAGAGCGGATTCATGAGACCCAGGTTATCTGACGGAAGTTTCAAAAAAGAGTTTGACCCTCTGGACACACACGGGCAGGGATTTATTGAAGGAAATGCATGGAATTACTCACTTTACGTGCCTCATGATCCTTATGAACTGGTTAAACTGATGGGCGGAAAGAAAAAATTTACGAACTATCTGGATACTCTTTTTACAATGCATCTGCCCGATAAATATTTTGAAAATACTGAGGACATAACCCGAGAGGGTATTATGGGCTCTTATGTTCACGGGAATGAGCCGTCACATCACGTTGCTTACCTCTACAACCTCACCGACGAGAGGTGGAAGGGTCAGAAACATATAAGGGAGATTATGGAGACAAAGTACAAACCCCAGACAGACGGATTAAGCGGCAACGATGACTGTGGCCAGATGAGTGCATGGTATATTTTCAGTTCTCTTGGATTTTACCCTGTCGCACCAGGTAGCACCATCTACTATCTGGGCAGTCCACTTATTGTATCTGCGACCATTAACCTTGAGAACGGCAATAAATTCATAATTGAAACACGTAATCAATCAGTGAACAATGTGTATGTTAAAAGGGTTATACTTAACGGCGAGCGGCTGGAATCTCCTTATATCACTCACTACGATATAATGCGTGGCGGTCTTCTGGTTTTTGAGATGAGCAGCAGGCCATACTAAAAACAAATATTATGACAACGCTTAAGGAGATCTCTGTTCTT
>CAZPRX010000334.1:0-1618 GCA_964588835.1 uncultured Muribaculaceae bacterium | reverse complement strand
TCTTTTGGATCTTTCGGGATCAAGACAACAGAGTCTTGCTGGCTTACCGGCCAGCAGATAGAGGCTGCCCGTCAGGCTGTTGTTCGTTATATGAAACGTGAGGGACAGATTTGGATTCGTGTATTCCCTGATAAGCCGTTTACCAAAAAACCTGCAGAGGTTCGTATGGGTAAAGGTAAGGGTGCACCTGAAGGATTCGTGGCGCCTATCACCCCGGGCAGAATCCTGATTGAGGCAGAAGGTGTTCCGCTCGAGATAGCTAAAGAGGCACTCAGACTTGGCGCACAAAAACTGCCGGTAGTTACCAAGTTTGTAGTTCGCAGAGATTACACTGAATAACATTTAATGAAGAAATAAGATGAAAACTCAAGAAATAATAGAGTTGTCCGTAAAGGATCTTAAAGAGCGCATAGAGTCTGAGAAGGCTAACTTGTCGCGTATGAAGATGAATCACGCTATTTCTCCGTTGGATGATTTATCTCAGATTAAGAAAGCAAGAAGAAATATTGCCAGAATGCTCACTGTATTGAGCCAGAAGGAAACAAATCAGAGCAAATAGAAGACATGGAAAGAAATCTTCGCAAAGAAAGAGTAGGTGTAGTGGTCAGCAGCAAAATGGACAAATCCGTTGTTGTAGCTGTTAAAAGAAAGGTAAAACACCCTATTTACGGCAAGTTCGTAAACAAAACCACTAAGTTTGTTGCTCATGACGAGAAAAATGAGTGCAGTGAGGGAGATACCATCCGCATCATGGAGACACGTCCGCTGAGTAAGACCAAACGCTGGAGACTAGTAGAAATTGTAGAAAAAGTAAAATAAGCTATGATACAGCAAGAATCGAGATTATTGGTGGCTGACAACAGCGGTGCAAAGGAGGTTCTTTGTATCCGTGTGCTTGGGGGAACCCGCCGCCGTTATGCCGGAGTTGGCGATAAAATTGTTGTTACTGTTAAGAGTGCTATCCCGGGAGGCGATGCCAAGAAGGGTACAGTGTCAAAGGCAGTGATAGTAAGAACTAAGAAGGAGATCCGTCGTCAGGACGGTTCATATATCCGTTTTGATGACAATGCTTGCGTGTTGCTCAATAACCAGGGAGAAGTTAGGGGAACCCGTATCTTCGGTCCGGTAGCAAGAGAGCTTCGCGAAAATTACATGAAGATTGTATCATTGGCACCAGAGGTGCTATAATTAATGGTATTAATAGTATGAATAAGAAACTACATATTAAGAAAGGCGATACAGTCTATGTAAATGCCGGAGATGACCGCGGAAAAACAGGCAAGGTCCTCGAGGTGATTACAGATAAAGATCGCGCCATTGTTGAGGGAATCAACATGGTAAGCAAACATACCAAGCCAAACGCTAAAAGTCCACAAGGTGGAATTATCAAGCAAGAGGCTGGCATTCATATCTCAAACCTGCAGGTAGTTGATCCCGTTAAGGGTGGCGCAACCCGTATCGGCCGCAGACTGAATGATAAGGGAAAACTAGTTCGTTACGCGAAAAAATCTGGAGAGGAGATTAAATAATGGCAACTACAAAACCAAACGCAGCACCTAAGGCTGCAAGCAAAGGAAAAGCTGATAAAGCTGCAAAAGTTGAGGGCGCTCAAGTTGTG
>CAZPRX010000333.1:0-1624 GCA_964588835.1 uncultured Muribaculaceae bacterium | reverse complement strand
CTCATACCTAAAGAGAGACTTCTTATTGTTCCTCACGCAACACTAAGCGTAGAGGCAAAGAACAAAAGAGACTAACCGATGCGCCTTACCCCCGGAAAACAGGTTACACTAATTGTTTTCATCCTGCTCCTTATAGATCAGGTGGTCAAGATCTGGATCAAGACACACATGACAATCGGGGAGAGCATTCCGGTGTTTGGCAACTGGTTCCAGATCTATTTCATTGAAAACAATGGAATGGCTTTTGGTATGCAGTTTGGCGGAGCAGTGGGCAAATTTCTGCTGACTGCGTTGCGCCTTGTACTTATAGGCGTAATCATCTACTATATTAAAAAGCTCATTGAGGGTGGAGCTTCAAGGGCATTCCTTTCCGGTATTGCATTGATTCTTGTAGGTGCAATGGGAAATGTAATTGACTCGATGTTTTACGGACTAATCTTTTCTGAGTCGACCTTTACACAGCTAGCTACATTCTTACCTGAAGGAGGCGGATACGCACCTTTTATGTTTGGCAAAGTTGTGGACATGCTATACTTCCCTCTGATAGATACTGTTTTACCTGACTGGGTTCCATTCAGGGGTGGAGAGCAATTCATCTTTTTCAGACCAATTTTTAACATTGCCGACTCTTGCATCACTATAGGCGTCTTTTATCTTCTTCTCTTTAAAAGAAAAGAGCTGATTCATGCTTTAAAATAGGGTCTGCTGCTAATAATAGAATATTTCCAACTCTCGATAAAACGAATAAGGCTGACTAAATTACAATTTAGTCAGCCTTCTCATTAATATAAAATAGTTGCAAAATTTTCTATCAGTCTCCCGCAATCTTTTCTTCCGCTCTTATCTCTCGATTTTCTCCATTAATTTCTTACGTGAGAAGTGTATTCGGCTTTTAACAGTTCCAAGGTGCAGGCCGAGCTCCTCTGCAATCTCCTGATATTTGAATCCGTTATCGTGCATTTGGAATGGAATTCTGAATTCAGGCTCCAGGTCATTTACTATTGAAGTAAGTTCACGGAAACCAAACTCCTGCTCAGGACCAAGGTCCGCAGGGCGGTTATTAATGACAAATTCATGAACACCTTCGCTAAAAAGTGTTTGACGCTTGCTTCTGCGGCGATAATCGTTAATGAAGGTATTCTTCATTATCGTATATACCCATGCCTTGATATTTGTATTTTCGTTGAACTTATCCTGATTGTTGAGAGCCTTAAAAAATGTCTCCTGTACAAGGTCCTTTGCATCGTCCCTGTTTGAAGTAAGGCTATATGCGTATCTGGAGAGGTTATCCTCAAGTTCCAGTATCTCTTTCTCGAAAGTCTTCAACTTCATAAATTTAAGTGGTGTTAAATGTTATTAGTCGTGGTTGCTGTGGTTTGCAGGGTCAAAATTACAATTAAATAATTTAAATAGCAATCTATCACAATATAGACAATATCTATAAACGTCCACTAGCACCTTTTCGTAATGGATAAAACATCTAGTTACAAAAACCCTGCCTAAATGGTAGCAAACATAGCAAACGACTGCCACCTGCGATGTCCGCTTCAACACCCACTGGGACGCCAGCTAATGCCTCAGAGGAAAAGTGTCAAACACCTTATAATTAAATGATTATGCAAAT
>CAZPRX010000332.1:0-1629 GCA_964588835.1 uncultured Muribaculaceae bacterium | reverse complement strand
CTGAAGTGGCTTCGTATATTCCTTTTGCTGCAACCCATATGAGAATAATAAGCGGAGCCATAGGCTTTACACTTATTATTGTTTTAACCGGAAGGATAAAGCTGCTCCGAGAGGGTGTAAAGGATCGCAAGGCTATGGGAGCAACATTCATAGGTTCAATATTTGGACCTTTTGTTGGGGTCTCCCTCTCACTGCTCGCTGTTCAGAATGCAAACACAGCTGTGGCATCAACAATTATGGCCACTACACCTATCATTATTCTACTGCCGTACATACTCATCTACAAGAAAAAGGTGACCTGGGTTGAGACAGTGGGAGCAGTACTAAGCGTTGTAGGAGTGTCGCTCTTTTTTATGTAATTTTTTGGTGACTAACCTTTAAAAAGTTCTCTTACAAGCTCCGGGATATCCTTAATCAAAACAACTTTAATTCGTTGTTTGCTCATCTTTGGATGTTTGCTGAATGCAGATACAAATATCTTTTCAAAGCCGAGTTTCTCAGCCTCAGCTATCCTTCGCTCTACCTGACTTACAGGCCGAATCTCACCGCTCAGACCCACCTCTGCCGCAAAGCAGTATCTGGATGGGATTGAGTAGTCAAAGTTTGAAGACAAGATAGCGCAAACTACTGCCAAATCACAAGCCGGATCTGTAACTCTCAGGCCACCGGCCATGTTCAGAAACACATCCTTTGACGCTAGTTTGAAACCAGCCCTTTTTTCAAGAACCGCAAGAAGCATGTTTGTTCTGCGGGAATCAAAACCAGTTGCAGACCTTTGAGGAGTTCCGTAGGCAGCAGTGCTTACAAGCGCCTGTGTCTCAATGAGAAATGGCCTTGTGCCGTCAAGCATTGCAGCTACTGCTATCCCGGAGAGGTCCTCCCCGTGCATAGGTATAAGCATCTCAGATGGATTGGAGACCTCTCTCAAACCCTCTGCAACCATCTCAAAGATTGCCAGTTCAGCAGTTGACCCAAACCTGTTTTTAATACTTCTCAGAATCCTGTAAGAGTGCCTTGTGTCTCCTTCAAACTGAAGCACAACATCTACAATATGTTCCAGAACCTTAGGCCCGGCAATGCTGCCATCTTTGGTAATATGGCCAATAATAAGAACAGGCACTCCGCTCTCTTTTGCATACCTCAAAAGCAGGGCTGCGCACTCTCTCACCTGAGAGACAGTACCCGGAGAGCTTTCAAGTGCCTCTGAATACATGGTTTGAATTGAATCAATAACTATAAGCTGAGGAGCAGTCTCTTTCGCTTGGATAAGGACGTTTTCAATAAGTGTTTCGCTTAGTATAAGGCAGTTTGAATCATCTCCGCCAAGTCTCTGTGCCCTTAATTTAATCTGCCTGGTACTCTCCTCTCCAGATACATAAAGCGTTTTAATAAGTGGGGAGTGAAGAGGTATCTGAAGCGAGAGTGTAGATTTTCCTATACCCGGCTCACCTCCTATAAGAACAAGTGATCCCTGCACAAGTCCTCCTCCCAGAATCCTGTCCATCTCAGACATTCCCAGTAACACTCTTTGCTCCTCAGATGTGGAAATAGATGATAACGATTCAGGCCGGGGCGAGTGCCCGGAGGCCCTTCCTCCCCCTCTCCCAAAAGGTGAAGATGAACTCCCCT
>CAZPRX010000331.1:0-1642 GCA_964588835.1 uncultured Muribaculaceae bacterium | reverse complement strand
TTTTTCTGAGGAACCATATCAATGTGAGCCTGAAGAATAATTCCTTTTCTGTTCTCCATTCCTGGCGTTGCGGGTTTCCTAATTATAATATTACCGATTCCATCTCTGATGGTTTCAAGGCCTAGATCCTTTCCAAATTTCTCAAGAAAAAGAATTGCCTTCTCCTCCTTTTTTGATGGTCTTGGAATTTGTGTAAGCGAATAGAAGTGCTTCCACACCCTTTTAGGGTTTAATTCTGAAATATTCATGTTAAAAAAATTAAAAAATATAATGTTTTACTTAACTATTTACCTATAGCAATATCCACAGGAAAAGAGAGTACCTTTCCAAACTGATACAAAGGAACTCTGGTTTGCAGAAGGACTGTCTGCCCGTCTGAAATTCGGGAAATCATTATCTCTGGCACCCTGTACAACACCCTTCCCTTCTCAGCAGATAAATCCATATTAAAAGATGTTGCAGGCTGTCCATTCTCTTTTAGTAACTCCAGGACAACCGGTCTGCCGGCTACGTTATCTGCAGGAAGTAGTCCCTGGGTGTCTGAAATCCTGAATGCCACATATATCTGACGAGTATTCTCCTTTACAGGTAGAACATCAAAACTTAACTTTTGTTTATCCCACACACTTTTACCTATAAATAGACTGAGATACTCCTCCTCAAGTCTGTTCATTTCGTCGATTGCTGCCTTTAATGCCTCTCCGCTAAAAACAGCATCAGTCTCACCAGTAATAATCTCCATTCTCTTTGTCCTGAGTCTGAAAATTGCATTTGCGGTCTCCTCCGCCCTTTTCTCAATACTCTTTTCTACCACCTGAGTCTGCTGAACAGGCACTCTCTCCATTCCAGATGATGTCTTTACAGTTTTATAGAGAGTTGTGTTCACGCTTGTAAGGTTAGATGTGGCCATTGAAGAGTTAAAAGCTGTGATATCTTTCATTCCCGGGAATCTCGAGTACTCGTTGCGGGCAGTTCCGGCATCAGACCAAATTACAAGACCCTGGCTCATCATTTCTAGAAAATTTGCAGTGGCACGAGTATTTGAGCCCAGATTTAAAGCAATGCTGGATGTTCTGTCAGCTTCAACATAAGAGTTAAGCTCTACTGATGAAAGAGTATAGAACTCTCCGCTGTTTTCCCGGGCCTGTATACCAAGGTATTTTTGGGCAAATTTTGCGTACGGGCCGGCTATAAAAGATTCATGAGTTGCCTCAGCAGTAACCAGAAAAGAGGTTACCGGCAATGAGTATACAATTGCACCCTTGGGAACTGCTTCACCACTGGATAAAACCTGAGCATTCGAGTAAGAAAATAACAGAAGTGCAGTCAGGGTAAGCAAGGGCTTATAAATACGGTTCATTTTTATAAATTTTATTACAATTTTAAATAAGGATAGTTAACAAAGTTATCCATTTTTTACTATTTTTGCGAACTTGTGAGCAAATTTTTAACTAAAACTATATACTAACTATGTTTAAGAACCATCCAAAAGGACTACTTGCAGCTGCCCTCACAAATATGGGCGAGCGCTTCGGTTTCTACATCATGATGGCAATCCTCACTTTGTTCATTTCATCAAAATTCGGTTTGTCTGAAACTACCACCGGATACATATATTCGGCATTCTATGCCTCAATATATG
>CAZPRX010000330.1:0-1646 GCA_964588835.1 uncultured Muribaculaceae bacterium | reverse complement strand
GATTAAAAAGAGATCCGGAACAGACTATGGTGATATACTAGACCTTGTTCCTGTGCAGAGGGGTACCTCAGGAAGGCTTATCAAACTAAAGATTGTAGGGAGTAAAAGAAGCAGAATAATAGGTAAGGAGCTGGAGATTCGCAGAACACTTTCTGAGTCTCACCTCTATAGTTCTGCCTTTATAGTAGAGAAGATTGGAGGTACCGCCAATAAACCGCAGGAGTTTTTGCTCAGGGGAGCCGGCTGGGGACACGGAGTGGGCCTTTGTCAGATAGGTGCGGCTGTTATGGGGGAGAAGGGATATAAATACAACGAAATTCTTATGCACTACTTCCCAGGTGCATCTGTGGAAAAGAGATACCAATAAAACCATTGTAATATGAGCAACAAAAAGAGATCTCCATGGGCGTGGATTCCATCGCTCTACTTTGCACAGGGTCTGCCATATGTAGCTGTTATGACTATTTCAGTCATCATGTACAAAAGACTCGGCATCTCTAATACGGACATAGCTCTGTATACAAGCTGGCTATATCTTCCATGGGTGATAAAACCATTTTGGAGCCCATTCGTTGACCTGCTCAAGACAAAAAGGTGGTGGGTTGTAACTATGCAGTTACTGGTTGGTGCCGGACTGGCAGGGATTGCATTTACCATCCCGGCATCTGATTTTTTCCAGTGGTCACTGGCAATCTTCTGGCTTGTCGCCTTTAGTTCTGCCACTCATGATATAGCGGCCGACGGTTTTTATATGCTTGCGCTGAATACACATGATCAGTCACTGTATGTAGGAATCAGGAGTACTTTTTACCGAGTTGCAACCATAGCCGGCCAGGGACTTTTAATAATAGTTGCCGGTGCACTAGAAAGTTCAACCGGTCTTAAACCTCTTCAACTTCAGGTTGAGGCATCTCCTGAATTTGCAGCTGTTATTACTCTTCCTGAAAAGGATACATTACAGGCAGCCTCTGCCGTTTCTGAAAGTACAGTTGTTGCAGATGAATATTTCTTTACGGCATATCCTCAGGTTGTTGAACTAGGGACCGCAGGCGTAAGAGCAGACTCGGTTGCAATGCTTAAGGCATTAGCGTTAGAACACAATACTCTTAACGGTTTTACCATAAAAGAGGAGACCTCTGCAAACAAAGACAATAGTGAAGAGAGCTGGTGGAGCAGAAGTGTGGCAGCACCTCTTGGCAACTTCATAAAAAGGAACTTTGGAGAGGAGATTGAAGTAGCTGATGTGAATAGTTTAACTGGCGCGGCTAAACTGGTTGAAGTGAGACTATCAAAGGCACCTGCTCCCGGAGAGAAGATGATTTTAAACACAAGACTTGATAAAGGAGACAAGAGTCTGTTCCTCCCTTACGGTGAGAGACTTGAGTTCAATGAACATAACTGGGATAAACCGGCATATATCCTCATCCAGGCCGACTCTAAACTTGACCACAAGGCATCTGCTCAGTTTGAAGGTATTTCAGGAAATATCTCATTTGCATGGTCAGTTACATTCTTTATTCTTGCAGGTTTCTTTGTGGCAGTTATGCTATATCACAGATTTATTCTCCCAAGACCTGACAGCGATAAGGCCGCAAAACAGGTTACAGCCGGAACGATTTTTAAAGAGTTCTTTGAAACCTTTGCCT
>CAZPRX010000329.1:318-1649 GCA_964588835.1 uncultured Muribaculaceae bacterium | reverse complement strand
TGCTTTACACCTTTCACCTCGTTTCCAAAGACAAGGGCGTACTTTTTATCTATTCCAGGTTTTATATTATTAAGCAAAGTTGAATTTTCCGTCTGCTCTACGGAGATAATCTCATATCCCTCCTCTTTTAGGCTATTTACTGCATCAGTGCTCTCTTCAAAATACTCCCATGGAATTGTGTTCTCAGCCCCGAGTGCAGATTTATGTATCTCTGCCGATGGGGGAGTTGCGCAAATTCCGCAAAGGATGATTCTCTCCGCGGCAAATGCATCGGCACTCCTGAAGGCAGCCCCTATATTGTGCTGGCTTCTTACGTTGTCCAGTACAATTGTTACCGGCATCTTTTCTGCTGATGAATACTCATTTGATGAGATTCTGCCAAGCTCACTGTTAAGTAATTTTCTGAATTTGCTCATAACTGACTGCAAATATACTCATACCATTTTAAACTTTTTGGCGCCTCAATGGTCAAAGTAAAATAAATTTTACTTTGATGAAACAGAGACAAAAGTACATTCTTTATGCCGCAATTCCGGTTGTATTGGCCTTGTCAATTATCGGCTACAACAAATTATTCAACAAACCAGTAATTAACGAAGAGCCTACATCCCGCCCCGGCGGTGGAGGGAACAGAGGCGGCGGCGGAAGGGCTCTGCCAGTATCTGTTTATATAGCTGAATATATGACATCAGACGAGGGGAGGCTTGCCATAGGTACTCTCACCCCTAACGAGAGAGTTGATGTTGTAAGTGAGCTTTCCGGAAGGGTAACCGAGATAAATTTCAAAGAGGGAGAGCTTGTAAGAAAAGGCGCCATCCTTGTAAAACTTAATGATGATGAGCTTGTTGCTCAGTTTGTGAAGGCCGAGTATCAGTATAAACTGATTGAGCAGAGGCTGGAGAGGCAGAAAATCCTTCTTGAAAGGGATGCTGTGAGTAGGGAGGATTATGATAAAGTTCTTACTGAATTTAACGTTCTTAAGCAGGATATTGAGCAGTTGAAGATAAGGATTGAGAAGATGAAAGTTAGGGCTCCATTTGATGGAATGATAGGTTTCAGAGATGTAAGTCTTGGAGCTTTTTTACAGCCTAATACAAAGATATCTACCCTTGTGGATGTAGCTAACCTAAAGCTTGAATTTGCCATTCCGGAGAAGTATATTAACGATGTAAAGAGCGGATCTTCTGTGTCTTTCACTGTTGAGGGAACCGGCAAAACATTCTCAGCCAGAGTATATGCTGTAGATCCACAGGTAGAGGTTAAGACAAGAACCCTAATGCTTAGGGCCAGATATGCAAACGCAGGACTGATGCTTAAACCGGGTATGTCTG
>CAZPRX010000329.1:0-308 GCA_964588835.1 uncultured Muribaculaceae bacterium | reverse complement strand
GGTCTCTTTTACAACAACTGAAGGGGCAAATAATATTTATGTTCCCAATCAGGCAGTTGTTCCGGATGTAAAGGGGCGTTCTGTTTGGGTTTTAAGAGGTGGCAAGGCCGAGCTTGTTCCTGTCCAGTCAGGTACAAGGACAGCTGATATGCTTGAAATTCTGGGTGGTCTGGAGAGGGGTGATACCATTATTACAACAGGCTTAATGCAGCTTAGACCAGGAATTCCGGTTTCACCCCAATTAATAATGAATTAGGTATGAGTATAAGTACAACAACAATAAACAGACCCGTACTGGCGACGGTACT
>CAZPRX010000328.1:0-1658 GCA_964588835.1 uncultured Muribaculaceae bacterium | reverse complement strand
ATGTGTGGATTGGGTGGCATTTTTGTTGAGGTCATGGGCGATGTATCATCTAAACTTGCACCTATTTCTAAAAATGATGCACAGGAGATGATAGTTAATCTAAAAGGTTATAAAATAATACAGGGAACAAGAGGGCAGGATGGCGTTAACGAAACATTGTATAGGGACGCTTTAAGGCGGTTATCTGCTCTTTGCGTTGAAGCTCCGGAGATATTTGAAATGGATATCAATCCATTTTTAGGGAACTCCAAGCAAGTTGTCGCTGTTGATGCCAGAATTAGAATTGAAAAGTAGCTCTATGAACCTCGTCAAAAAAGTGAATAAATGGTTTGCCGGGCTGAGTGTAACTCAGCAAGGATATGTATTATTAATAATACTTCTTATTGTAGGAATAATTTTAAGATGGGAATACATTATTGATAACATTATTAAAGGTTTTGATTATTTTTCAAAATAAATTAATGATAATTGTCACTTTTTTCTTTCACTTTAAAATATTTTCATCTAAATTTGTAAATAATCAATAAACTAAAAACATACTAGATATGGCATTAAGAGGAGCTATCGTAGTAGACACAGAAAAATGCAAAGGCTGTAGCGTTTGCGTCGTTAACTGTCCTACTCAAACCATTGCACTGGCCAGGGAGGTCAATAGTAAAGGTTACAACTACGCTTACATGGCGTCTCCGGAAAGTTGCACCGGATGTACAAATTGTGCAACTGTTTGTCCCGATACCTGTATAACTGTATACAGGATTAAAGTCTGATAGTAATAATATAAGGAGATTTATAATGGCAGAACAAATTTTAATGAAAGGGAACGAAGCAATCGCTCATGCTGCAATTAGATGTGGTTGTGACGGTTATTTTGGTTACCCAATTACTCCACAATCAGAGGTTATGGAGACTCTTATGGATGAACAGCCGTGGGAGACTACAGGAATGGTTGTTCTTCAGGCAGAGAGCGAAACATCTTCAATAAACATGTTATATGGTGGCGCCTCATGCGGAAAAAAAGTTATGACATCTTCAAGCAGCCCGGGGTTGAGCCTCATGTGTGAAGGGTTAAGCTACCTTGCCGGAGCAGAATTACCATGCTTAGTTGTAAATGTTGTAAGAGGAGGCCCTGGATTGGGTACGATACAACCTGGACAGGGAGATTATTTCCAGGCTTGCAAAGGTGGTGGTCATGGTGACTATAAAATGGTTGTCCTAGCACCAGCATCAGCTCAAGAAATGTATGATTTTGTTGATCTTGGATTTGAGTTAGCATTTAAATATCGAAATCCTGCAATGATTCTAGCTGATGGAGTTGTAGGACAAATGATGGAAAAAGTAGAGCTCAGACCTATGAAGCCTAGGTGGTCAAACGAAGAGATTATTAAGAATATGCCTTGGGCAACTACAGGTAAGACCGCCGATAGAAAGCAAAATGTTATTACTTCTCTGGCCCTTGATGCAGCTGTACACGAAAGGCTAAATCATACTCTTATTGAAAAATATAAGAAGATGGAAGAGGAGGATGTAAGATTTGAAAACATTCAGTGTGATGATGCAGAACATGTTATTGTTGCATACGGATGTATGGCAAGAGTATGTGAAAGTACCATTGATATGGCAAGAAAAGAGGGAATTAAACTTGGTCTACTAAGACCAAT
>CAZPRX010000327.1:0-1660 GCA_964588835.1 uncultured Muribaculaceae bacterium | reverse complement strand
CAGGAATACCTGCAGGCATCTGCAGAATTGAGAGAACAGAATCCCAGCCGTCAATAGAGTTTGAAGAGTTTACTGGCACTCCTATCACAGGGAGTGGTGTTATTGCTGCAACCACACCAGGAAGGTGAGCCGCTCCGCCTGCAGCGGCAATTATTACCTTCACGCCTCTGGATGCTGCATTACCTGCAAATTCCATTACCTGCTGAGGTACTCTGTGTGCAGAAAGTGCATTAATCTCGAACGGAATCTCCATTTCGTTCAAAAAATCTGCGGCCTGTTTCATAACACCCATATCTGAGGTGCTTCCCATAATAATGCTAACTAACGGATTCATTGTATATTCAAGTAAAATTGGTAATTGACAAAATTAATACTTAATTTCGCGAGCACAAATATTTTTTGAAATGGAACGCATCACCCTACACGACAAGACTTTCCGGATTATCATCCCACATGATGAGATACTGAAGAGTATAGAGGAGCTTGCTGCAAAGATGAACCAAGACTTCAACGGAAGCGAAGTACCTCTTTTTCTGTCTGTACTGAACGGCTCCTTTATGTTCACATCGGATCTGCTAAAGAATCTGAAGTTTCAGTGCGAACTGTCTTTTATCAAGGTATCTTCATACTCAGGAGTAGAGTCAACAGGAGAAATGAAACATCTTCTGGGTCTTACGACTGATGTTAAAGGCAGAACTGTTGTTTTGGTAGAAGATATTGTAGACACAGGCGCGACTATTGTAGAGCTCCACGATATACTTATTAAGGCCGGAGCAGCCAAAGTACTGGTTTGCACACTCCTTCTTAAGCCCGATGCATACAAGAAAGACATACCTGTTGACTATGTTGCAATGAAAATCCCTAACGATTTCATTGTTGGTTACGGACTGGATTATGACGAACTTGGCAGACAATACAAGGACATTTACGTATTGGACACATCTTCAAATCAGAAATGAAATACTTTATTATATTCGGCCCTCCGGGCGCAGGAAAGGGAACACAATCAACCCTGATTGCCAGAAGGTATAACTTCAGGCATGTCTCCACCGGAGAGCTGCTAAGAAATGAAATTGCAAAAAAGAGCGAGATAGGCAAAATTGCCGCTGAGCTCATAGAAAAAGGAGAATTTGTTCCGGATGAACTAGTTATAGGGATTGTTCGGGAAGAGATTTGCAACCCAAACTTTGTTGAAAAGGGTTACATCCTGGACGGATTTCCAAGAAATACATCTCAAGCCCTTGCACTCGACAAGATGCTCCTGGAGATTGACCGCAAGGTAGATGCAGTGCTCTCTCTTGAAACTACAGATAGTGTTAATATCAAGAGAATTCAGCACAGAGCAAATATAGAGGGCAGAAAAGATGATGCTGATTTTGAGACAATCCGCACAAGAATAAAAACATACCACAAGGTCACCGAGCCACTGGTAAATTATTACAAAAATCAAGGCAAATATATGGCTGTAAATGGTGACCAAAGCATAGAGGAAAACTTTGTGGATATTTGCAAGATTATTGATAAATCATTAAATGAGTAATTCAAACTTCGTTGATTATGTAAAGCTTTTTTGTGCTTCCGGAAACGGCGGAAAGGGCTCAGTACATCTCCACAGAGAGAAATTTGTGGCAAAAGGGGGACCCGATGGCGGTAACGGCGG
>CAZPRX010000326.1:0-1661 GCA_964588835.1 uncultured Muribaculaceae bacterium | reverse complement strand
GACGGGTTTATCAACCTCTCACTATTTGATGCTTATAATTTTGATAAATTGGGTAATGCGTTGCTTATAAAAGATATAAATGGAGATATTAAGGATGTTCAGCTTAATTCGCCAGGTAATTATGCCAGATATCACCTGGTTTCCTTACTTGAGAAATTTAGATTACTAAATAGCGGAGTTAAGATTGAGAATATTATTCTTGGTTGTACCCATTATCCCTATCTGCTTGATACAATGAAAGTAATGGTTGAGGAGCTAAAGGAGCTTCACAGAGGAGATGAATATCCTTACAGAGAGCTTCTTGCAGATGAGGTTAACTTTATTGATCCTTCAAAATTTGTGGCAGTTGAGACCTATGAGGCGCTGCGTGAGGCAGGACTTCTTAAGAGGTCAAAAGGTAAGAGTAGTTTGAAGACATATATAAGTCTGCCTGGACCATCGGTAACTTCTGAAAACATTGATCCCAGAGGTGGTTTTACCTTTGATTTTAAATACGGAAGAGATATAGCAGGCCTTAAAGATACATACGTAGTAAAAGAGCTCTCAAAAGATTTAATTCCTGCTGAGAGTCTTGAAAGAATACAAAAACGATTGCCGGCTACATACGGTATAATGAAATTAGCAGAGACAAAATGACTTTTAAAGCAACCATTTCACCGGAGGAGTTAGATAAACTCAAAACTGCCGAGTTCACAGGTGAAGTTACCATAGTTGAAAAGTTTGACAACACTTTTGAGAGTGCAATTGAATATTTGTCAAGTCAAAAGATAATTGGATTCGATACAGAGACAAAACCTGTTTTTCAGGCCAATTCAAAGAGAAATGGCGTTGCTTTGCTCCAGCTAGCCAGTGGGACAAGAGCATATATTTTCAGATTAACCGAGTTGGGGATGCCTGACTCTCTTTGTAAATTGCTCTCTACTAAAAAAATCATTAAGGTGGGAGCTGCTGTGAATGAGGATATCAGGGGGTTACAGAGATACACAAAATTTATCCCAAGGGGATTTGTAGATTTGCAATCAATTGGTGAGGGCTGGTTTATAAAGGAGAAGAGCGTAAGAAAGATGGCTGCGATTGTTCTGGGAGTGCGGGTTTCAAAATCTCAGCAGCTCTCAAACTGGGAGGCCGAGGTGCTTTCAGATGCACAGGTTCATTATGCAGCTGTAGACGCATGGGTATGCAGGCTGATGTATCTAAAGTTACTTAGTACCCCAAAACCATTATTAAATGATGAAAAGAAAAATAATACTTAGAAGGGGAAGAGAGGAGTCATTGCTGAGGTTCCATCCGTGGGTCTTTTCCGGTGCTATTGCCAGAATTGACGGAGATGTGGCTGAGGGAGATATAGTGGAGGTTGTATCGGCATCAGGTATTACAATTGGCTATGGACACTATCAGGTGGGCTCGATTGCAGTAAGGATGCTTTCATTTGAAGAGTCAGAACCAGGCAGGAAACTCTGGATTGAGAGGCTGCATGAGGCATATTTACTGAGAGAGAAGGCGGGAGTAATCAGAGAGGATAATAATGCTTACAGACTAGTTCACGGTGAGGGAGATATGCTTCCTGGGCTTATTGTTGATATATATGATAAGACAGCAGTTATCCAGGCACACTCAGCCGGTATGTTTATGGCGAGAGAGGAGATTGCTGTAGCTCTAAA
>CAZPRX010000325.1:0-1664 GCA_964588835.1 uncultured Muribaculaceae bacterium | reverse complement strand
AGCTCCTCCTCCTTAATGTAATTACAGCTAACAGCCTCCTCAATAAGAGTATCATAATTAGTAAGCGTTCTAAGCTCCAGATTCCTGTACTCAAACGCACGCCTGCTCTTGTCAAAATTGTAAGAGAAGATAGCCACCATTCCAAGAACATGACCACCAGCCTTCTCAACAGCCTCCACAGCCGAGAGAGAGCTCTGCCCGGTAGAGATAAGATCCTCCACCATCACAACATTTGCACCCGACGGAAGATCACCCTCCACCTGAGCACCAGTTCCATGATCCTTTGGTTTAGGCCGAACATAAACAAACGGCTTACCAAGAAATTCGGCCACAAGCATACCCCACGCAATAGCACCGGTTGCAACACCGGCAACAAAATCCAACTTAGGATAGTTCTGCTCCACAATTCTCGCAAGACTCTTATATACAATCTCTCTGGCCTTAGGATAGGACAAAATCTTTCTGTTATCACAATAGATAGGCGCCTTCCAGCCCGAAGCCCATGTAAACGGTTTATCAGGACTTAATCTCACAGCTTTTATATCAAGCAGCTGTCTGGCAATTATTTTTTCAATAGACTCCATAAAAAAAGTATCTTTGCACAAAGATAGTAATTTCATTCCTATTTTTTAATGTACAGAATCTTCTTCAACAAGCGCTGCCTGGCAGTCTGCTCACCCAAACACAAGGCCCTTACAGAACCCGACGCAGTTTTATACTCACCGGACAAATTCCCCAAACTAGAAGATCTCCCAAGATACTTCGACGAAACCCCCGAACTCGAAAAACTCTACATATCAACAGAGGACAAAGCCCAAACCATACACCGGCTCACCACAAACCTCACCCCCATTACCGCCGGCGGAGGCATCGTCCGTAACAAAAAAGGCGAATACCTCATATACCACCACGGCGTATGGGACTTCCCCAAAGGCATGCAAGAGCAAGGCGAAGATATCAGCCAGACAGCCCTCCGCGAAGTTCAAGAGGAGTGCGGCGTCCAAGAGCTGCAACTCTGCGAACACCTCTGCGACACCTTCCACACCTACCACCGCGACGGCCTCTTCTACCTCAAAACCACCAGCTGGTTCCACATGAACTACCTCGGCAACGGCACCGACACCCACCCCCAGGCAGAAGAAGATATCGAACGAGCCATCTGGGCCCCCGAATCCCTCCTCCCCACCTACTTCGCCGACACCTACCCCTCCATCCAGTTCCTCTACAAACTCGTCACCGGACAGTAAATCTACGGCGTGGGTGGGACAAACCTCCATCTGCCTGTTAATCTGATACTTGCAAAACACAAATCTAACGAAATCAAAATTTCATATTTTGTAACCACCTCTCATTCATTGCGATGGAGGTTCGTCCCACCCACGCCTGCAAATATTCCTGATATAATTTAATGACCTGGGAATGTGAAACATGATTTGAGAATAGGTAGCATAGCAGTTCAATCTTAGGGACTTAATAATGTAGTCCAGCTCTCTCTTTTCGAGGGTGTTCACAGATTTGCCATTTACCAAAAAATGGAAATGATTAGCAACCTGAGCGTCGGAAGAGAACTTTCTAATGGGTGGCTTACCATCTCTTGGACGTGGAGTGAATTCGTTAACTAACTTATCTAAAGCTCGTTCTGTTTTGAAATTCTCTTGCACATA
>CAZPRX010000324.1:0-1665 GCA_964588835.1 uncultured Muribaculaceae bacterium | reverse complement strand
CCGGCCTTATAATTAACTGGAGCATTGTGGGATCGCTGCTTCTTTTGATGCTGTTTCAGGGTAGTGTATGGATTACGGAGGGAATCAGCAAAGGGAAATACCCTGGCTATTCAGATTACATAAAAAGAGTACCCAAGTTCCTTCCAAAAATATTTTAGTTTAGCAGATGCCTGCAGGTTTTAAAAAATTATCACTTCTGGCAGTATTTCTGTTTATCTTGAATTCACTGCTGATTGCAGGTATAAAAGAGAACGAGAAAGCCCCAATTGGTCCGGACGGTTCATATGAACTGACCATTTTTGTAATACCATCTTATGAACCTATTGAGTGGACATCTCCGGCAACACTAATCAGGTCAACTGTTAACAGTTTTATGGAGTCCTCTTTCAATAAAAATCTGTATCCCATAGGCCATCTTTTTATTGAGTTGAGGAATCCTTTGGGAGAGGCAATCATCAGGACATCAATAGCCAGTAAGAGACCTTCTGAACAGAGGAGAATGATACTTCAGGATAAGATAGGTCTCGCAATGCTGGGTGCTCCGGTTGAAGCCAGAATGGAGAGCATGGAGGAGCTTGAGGAAAAGATTGACAAATTTGCAAGGAGGGGCAGAATCTCCTTTATTTCATACAGGATTTTACCTCAGGCTGCTGACAGGGTTATCAGGTATGTTGAGCAATTTACTTCAAGAGACTCCCTGGGGAAAAGCCCTTCGGACAGATACAGCGGCTCTTTCTGGCCACTGTACCATAATGAGGGGGCTGGTTGCAGCGCTTTTGGCATAGCTGCCCTTAAGCTGACCGGAGCAAAAATTGACTATCCGGAATGGTATGTAAAAGTTAAGGTCCCATACGACCTTGTAGGTGGAAAATATAATAACATGCTCAAGGTAAAACCACGTGAAGTTTTAAAAAGAGATTCATGGCACGACGGATCCGGACAGGAGTGGAAAGATTATTATACTCATTTCATATACGACCCCAGTTATATCTATCACTGGATATTGAAACAACTTTCGGCGCCTGAATTGCCGGAAGGTTTTACAAGAAGTACAAAAACGGCACCTAACGGAAAAGTTATTAGCGGGCTCTCTTCTGACGCTACCGACATTAAGACTCCTGATGGTCCCATATTCATAAGAAGAGAGAGCCAGTCCGTTTTTATAAATTAAAAACCTTGGCGTTATGAAAATACTGAAAACTAAAGGTGCTCTCGTACTTTTAACTATTTGCATCACAGTCAAATCTTCTGGCCTTGGCTTTGCTTTTAATCAAGATACAACCAGAGTTCACGAACTTCTTCTCTACACTGTACCCTCATTTATTAAACTGGATTGGAGCTCGCCATCTTCATTACTGGAAAAGTCAATAGATAGTTTTATACTCTCCAGATTTTCAAAAAAATCATACTCCATAGGTCACATGATAATTGTGCTTAACACTCCCATGGCAGACTCATCTGTTAAAATGGCAATGAGATCTACATCAAACAAAGAAAAAATTGATCTTTTCATAAGGGATGGAGTAGGCATGGGAATACTTGGAGCCCCAATGTCAGGAAGGCTTGAGACTCCTAAAGAGATTGAAGAGTTTCTGGATTTTTATCAGAAGCGTGAGCGGCGGAGAATTTCATTTATCCGTTACATACTTAACGACAAATCAACTG
>CAZPRX010000323.1:0-1670 GCA_964588835.1 uncultured Muribaculaceae bacterium | reverse complement strand
TACTCGCCGGAAGCACATCAGCAGGCGGATGCATGCAAGTTTATGTTGATATGATCAAACATAACATGATTGACGCAATTGTTGCTACAGGTGCCTCTATCATTGATATGGACTTTTTTGAAGCACTTGGTTACAAACACTACAGAGGAACTCAGTTTATAGATGACACACATCTGAGAGACAACTATATTGACAGGATTTACGACACATTCATTGATGAAGAGGAACTTCAGGCCTGTGACGCTACTATAAAGGCGATTACTGACTCACTTGAAGCCAGACCATACTCTTCCAGAGAGTTTATCCATGAAATCGGCAAATGGCTTTCAAAGAACTCTAAGAAAAAAGAGTCTTTGATTCAGACAGCTTTTGAACACAATGTTCCAATTTTCTGCCCAGCATTTACAGACAGCAGCGCAGGTTTTGGACTTGTGATGCATCAGGTTGAGAGGATGAAACAGGGTAAGCCATACCTTTCAATTGACTCTGTTGCAGACTTCCGTGAGCTCACAGAGGTTAAGATGTCAGCAAAAACCAGTGGCCTGTTCATGGTAGGAGGTGGAGTTCCAAAGAACTTTGCTCAGGATACCGTTGTCTGTGCAGAGTGCCTCGGCTTTGATGTGCCTATGCACCAATATGCAGTACAAATTACTGTCGCCGACGTTCGTGATGGTGCATGTTCTTCTTCTACTTTAAAAGAGGCAAACTCATGGGGCAAGGTAAATACAGCTCATGAGCAGATGGTATATGCAGAAGCTACAACCGTTGTCCCAATTATTGTAAGCTACGCATACCACAAGGGAGACTGGAAAAAGAGAGAACCTAAGAAACACTCTCTCCTGTTCAAAGATGGCACAAAAGGCGCCGGCCTTCTGCTGCAGGATCCTGAATAATACATCTAAATAATATAGAATAAGAGGCTGACCATAAATTTTGGTCAGCCTCTTATCATTTAATCAATATGAGCCCTTCTTACTTTTTGTTCTTCATCTTCATCTCGGCAATAAAACCGGCAGTAAGTCCCATGCCACCAAAGAGCAATGTCGCTGCTCCATATATTACATCCTGGGTTTGCCTCATTTCCCATGATACATCTCTCAAGCCACCAAAAGAGACTTGAACAATGAGATAACCTATGAGCAAACCAAATCCAAGCCCCATTAACAGAGAACCAATTCTTAGAGTTAAAAAACCATTTTGGAATGCTTTAGTCTCGCCAAATAATCCAGAAAGATTGATATTGTTAGTGTTAACATTATCAAGTGTATTAAGTTTGTCCACAAGCATTAGGCGCTCCTTCTTTCTGACAAACAATTCAATTACTTTATAAAAGGCAAATGCGCCAATTCCAAAGGTTAAGGGTATTGTAATAAATTCCATCATAGTGATATTGGTTTTAAATTTGTTTGCTCTTTTGACGAAAATTTGAATTAAAGGTTACACTGTGTAACTTTGAAAATGGTTCAGCGTCTAAAATGATGATGAAAAGAGAGGAGGAATTACAAATAATTGAAAAAATTAAAGGTGGCGAGACCGGTTTATATAATGAACTGGTCAATCTCCACTCTCCCAAGATTCTTTCAATTGTAAGAGGAGTAGTGAGAAACAGAGAGGATGCAGAAGAGATTGCACAAGATGTTTTTGTTAAAGCTTATTTCTCTCTTTCAGGA
>CAZPRX010000322.1:0-1679 GCA_964588835.1 uncultured Muribaculaceae bacterium | reverse complement strand
TGCAGTACTGGAGGGGGTTGAAAAAGATATTCTAATTAAAAATTCATTAATTGAAAAAATTGATATTAATATAGATTTTAAGGCTGATAAGCACATTGATGCAAAGGGGAAGTGGGTTATACCTGGTTTTATTAACATGCATACTCATGCGGCAATGACTCTTATGCGTGGCATAGGTGAGGACATGTATTTGATCGATTGGCTGGAAAATAAAATATGGCCTGTTGAGAAAAAGCTCGATGACGAACTGGTCTATTGGGGTAGCAAATTAGCAGCTCTTGAAATGACTAAAACTGGGACTACCACATTTAATGACCAATACTGGAGAGTTCCTGCCTCTGTTAAAGCCTTAGAAGAGGCTGGACTTAAGTCATTCCAGCCATTTGTAATCCTGGACCAGATGGATCGTTCAAAGTCAAGCCAAATAAAGGAAGAGTGCGAAGCACTTTACCAGCTATCAAAAGAGTGGAGTTCACTGCACTCGTTTGCAATAGGTATTCATTCTCCTTATAGTGTAACTGAAGAGATGATTGTGTGGGGGTCTGAATATGCCCGTAAACGAGGTTTAAAAGTACACATTCATCTATCAGAGACAGAATGGGAAAACAATGAGTCACAAAAAAAACATGGATTGTCACCTACTGAGTATCTTGAAAAGTTAGGAGTTCTTGGACCTGAGATTATTGCGGCACATTCACTCTGGCTTAGTGACAATGATATTAAAATACTTGCAAAAAACAGAGTTAATGTTGTTCACAACATTAACTCTAATCTTAAGATAGCATCTGGTTTTAAGTTCAGGTACAATGAGTTAAGAGATGCTGGAATAAACGTTACTCTCGGAACAGACGGATGTGCATCTTCAAATAATCTGGACATGCTTGAGACAATGAAGACATCTGCACTTGTGCAAAAGGCCTGGAGATATGATCCTACATCACTTCCCCTGAACGAACTTATGTCCTTGGCAACTGAGAATGGAGGAAAAGCACTCGGATTAAAAACAGGGAAAATTGAAGAGGGATGGATTGCCGATGTCTCATTAGTAAACACAAATAATTATTCGTTTACACCAAATATTAATTTTCTTGCAAATTTAGTCTACTCTGCAAACAGTTCATGTATAGATACTGTTATAAGTAATGGACGGGTTATTATGGAGAATCGAATTGTTCCCGGAGAGCAAGAGATAATAGATAATGTTAACAGATTGTATAAAAAACTATTATAAAAATGGAGATATTAAAGAAAATTAATGAAGTTGCAGAATATATAAGAGCAAGAACAAACAACTTTTCCCCAGTTATCGGTATTGTCCTGGGTAGTGGTCTTGGAGAACTAGCTGAGGTGATTAGTGACAAGGTGATAATACCATATGCAGAGGTTCCAAATTTCGCTAAATCAACTGCAATTGGCCACAAGGGAAATCTTATATTTGGCCAACTAGGTGGCAAAAATGTGGTTGCTATGCAGGGAAGGTTTCACTATTATGAAGGATACACTATGGATATGGTGACTCTTCCAATAAGAGTTATGAAAAAACTGGGAATATCATACCTTTTTGTGTCCAATGCTGCCGGTGGAGTTAATCCAGATTTCAGAGTAGGAGACCTGATGATAATTAGAGATCATATCAATTTAATGCCGAATCCTCTAATCGGGAAAAATATCGATGAATT
>CAZPRX010000321.1:0-1685 GCA_964588835.1 uncultured Muribaculaceae bacterium | reverse complement strand
CGGCCGGCAGAAAACTTGTAAGACTTTTAAACGCCGAATCGGCACAACTTATTGAGAGGAATGGCGTTAACTTCAGAAAGGTTAACGGCCCTGCTCAGTTTCTTCATAACGATACATATATAATCTGCGACTCCGCAATCTGGAATGTAGAGCAAAACATTGTAGATGCAATGGGCAACGTTCAGGTTATCCAGAATGAGACTGTCCTTTTTAGTGACAACATTCACTACATAGCAGACAGTTCCCTTGCCAAGGTAAGGGGTAACCTGGTTCAGATGGTAGACAAAGAGAACAACGTTCTTAGAACTCACTTCCTTGATTTTCACACTCGTGACAGTGTTGCCAGATTTTTCAGGGGTGGAAGTATGAGGAATAAAGATGGAGGAACAATTGAGAGTCTCGAGGGAATTTATGAGTCAAAGATTAAGCGTTTTAAATTCCTTAACCAGGTGGAAATGGAATCGGACTCAACTCTGGTAAAGGCAGATTCACTGGCATATTTCACTGAGTTAAACAAGGCCGTCTTTCTAGGCCTTACCCACGTGTGGCAAGATACTGTTTACTTAAGGGCAAACAGTGGATGGTACGAAAGAGACAAGGAACAATATCTTTTTACTGACAAAGCATATATACTTACAAAAGAGCAAGAGGTATGGGCAGATACAATTTACTACGACAAAAAGATAGAAATTGCAGATCTCAGCAACAATATACAAATTACCGATACTACTCAAAAGGTAATCTTCTTTGCAGACAAGGGGAAATATTATAAAGAGCCTCTCTCAGCAACTCTGACAAAGAATCCCTCAATGGCCTATTACTCTGTTAGTGAAGATAAAAATGACACCCTGTTCCTCTCTGCAGACACTCTTAAGTACTACACAAGACCTATACGTGAACTAGACTCCTCCTTTGTTGCAGCATCAAGAAGCAGGTATGAAGAGGCCAAAAAAGACCCTCTTAAGACACTTATTGAAAATGTCAAAAAAGACAGGCTGTCTCAGCAAGTTCAAGCAACTGGACCCTCGAGAGACCCTAAATCAGGTAACGCAGGCAAAAATCTCACTAAACCACCTAAAAGCACGTCAACAACAGAAGATCTAAAAATTGTTTCAGATACTATAACTATTAGAGAGACAATATCAGCAGACAGCTTGACTACACTAACAGATTCGGTTAAAACCACTGCTCAGAAACATGAAAACGATACAACTACAGTTAGATTCGCGATTGCTTACAACAATGTGAAGATTTTCAGGGGCGATATGCAGGCAAGATCGGATTCACTTACCTTTAATTCTATAGACTCTATTGCCAGACTATACGTTAATCCGGTTATGTGGAATGAGGGAAGTCAGTTTACAGCAGACAGCATCCAGTTCGTGCTAACAGGAGGAAAACTCACAAAGGCAGAACTTATGTCAAACGCCTATTACATTTCAAGAGAGGACTCTCTTTATTTTAATCAGATAAAGAGTACAGATATGATAGGCTTCTTTAAGGATAACTCTCTATCCAGATTTGATGCACTAGGTGGAGCTTCACTTCTTTTCTTTCTTGCAGAGGACAGTGTAACCACTATGATGAATGAAAAAGAGAGCAAGTTTTTAAGTGCCATCATTGATAGTGGAAAACTATCACGTGTGAAATATTTTGACGGAATCAAGAGTGACCTGTTCCCGCTT
>CAZPRX010000320.1:0-1689 GCA_964588835.1 uncultured Muribaculaceae bacterium | reverse complement strand
CTGGTGGAATGAGCAGTGGATGGGATACCCTGTGGGACCATGGTACGGAGAGTCATCTAATGTAGATAATGCACACAAGCTGACCGGTAATCTGCTCTTAATCAACGGGGAGCTTGATGATAACGTAGACCCTGCTTCAACTCTTCAGGTGGTTGATGCTCTTGTGAAGGCAGGGAAAGATTTTGAACAGCTCTATCTTCCTGGTCACGGACACTCGCTTGGCTCTGATTACGTGACTAGACGAGTCTTTGAGTTTTTATACAGGAACAAATAATTTACAAGTTCATTGAGTCTTGTTTTGTGTATATTCGCCCGATTTAATGTTTAATAATTAAGCGATGGTGCTCAAATATTTATTTTTGTTTATGGGAATCATAACAATAGCAGGAGTATTTCTGCTATATGGACACAAACAACCATCGCCACTTAGAGATTCTAAGGGAGATGTAATAAGCGGGTCAATATCAGAAAAGGTTTTTGTAGACATTAATGGACACAGTATGGGTATGTTTATAACCGGGAAAAATGTAAACAATCCTGTTGTTTTGTATCTCCATGGTGGTATGCCCTCATATTTTCTTACAAAAAAATATCCCACAGGACTTGAAGACAACTTTACTGTGGTGTGGTGGGACCAGAGGGGGTGCGGGCTTTCGTACAGTAAAGACGACTATAAATCAGAGGATTCAGACAAAGCTATCTCTACTGATCTGATGATTTCTGATACAGAAGAGGTTGCAAAATATTTAATCAAGAGGTTCGGCAAGGAGAAGGTTTATTTAATGGGGCACTCCGGTGGCTCATTTTTGGGAATTCTCACTGCTGCAAAATCGCCAGAGCTCTTCCACGCTTACATAGGTGTCGCTCAAATGTCCAGGCAATATGAATCAGAGAGACTGGCCTATGAGTTTATGTTGGAAAAGTACGAAGAGCTTGGAAATTCTCAAATGGCTAAAAATCTTCGCAAATCTCCCATAACTGAAACCTCCGGGATTCCATATGAATATTTAGAATTAAGAGATAAGGCTATGCATACTTTGGGAGTAGGGACTACTCACGATATGCGCTCAGTTATAACCGGAGTCTTCTTTACTTCGCTAACAAACAGAGACTACACCATTAAAGAGAAGATAAACATGTGGCGTGGCAAGGCAAAAAGTGGAGTAAGCAGTATGTGGAGTGAAATGATGAAGAGGGATTTATCTAAAGAGGTAACAAAATTTGAGATTCCAGTCTACCTCTTTCATGGTATACACGATTATACAGTTTCATATAAATTGGCAAAGGAATATTTCGATTTAATTGATGCTCCCAAAAAGGCATTCTATACCTTTGAAAAATCGGCCCACAGCCCAATCTTCGAGGAGCCTGAGAGGGTAAGAGAGATTATTTGTAATGCGGTGCTACCTGAGTAGCTGTCCCCAATCTGCGATTGCATCCGTTTTCAGTCATCCGCTGCGCATCTTCCGGCGGGGGTTCCTATTATCAAAGCACTGCTGTTCAACTCCTTCCCAGTCATCCGCTTCCACTCCGGAACGATTCCTCCTCGCCGGCTTTGCTGTCTGCGGCGGGGGTTCTGTCGTGTTTGCGGATGACTGGGGAGAGTGGTACTGAATAATTTTTCACCAATTACCAGGACTTGCGGACGGATTTGAGCGGTGCTTCGCCGTGTTAAGCCGTTCGGCAGAG
>CAZPRX010000319.1:0-1694 GCA_964588835.1 uncultured Muribaculaceae bacterium | reverse complement strand
GAGAGTTCTGGCTTCCGCCTCTGATAACCTGTGTGTATCTTCTTTGCAAATGCTTTTGGTTAATAGCTACAGCAGAATCCTTTTTTGCGTCATTCTTTCCAAACAGTTTTTCTTGTTCTTCTCCCTCCAGTGGCTGCTGTACTTTATCCAGAAGAACTTTATATAGCGATGGAGCAGCACCTCTGGGATATGAAGATGATAGTCTACTAGCAACCATGTACATAGACTTACCATCAGGTGAAAATATTGGATCCCCTTCTGCTACAGCTGAATTTGTCACATTGATAACCTGCTTGTTATCAAAAGAATATATGTAAACATCCTGCTCAAACATGTTCATCGCAGTAAATGCAAGATGTTTCTGGTCTGCAGAAAAGTTTATGCTATAACCTTGATATGCCCAGAACTCCTGATCAGCAATCTTTTCTGTTCTATCCTTTTCGAGTTCAAGTATCATTAATCCTCTTTTGCCACTAACAAAAGCTACCTTATCCCCCTTTGGAGAGACAGTCAGGCTCCTTACGCCCTCCTCAACTGTATAGATTGCCTTCTCGGCAGAAATAGTATCGGCCCTCTTATTGAATATGTTATAATATCCCTTGTTAGTTCTTGTATAATAAAGTGTCTTATTATCTTTTGACCAAATAACTTCAGCAACTCTTTCATCTTCCGGAGTTTCAACTCTTTTTACAAACTGACCCTTTACATCACTAACAAACAACAGGCCCCTGAATACAAATGCCAGTTTCTTGCCGTCCTGTGATATGGTGGCGTCATCCGGAACTCCTACTTTAAAGCTTTGATCATTAAACTCTTATCACCCTCCTGCTTAACTATATTATCTTCGCCGCCCTTTTCATCCGATACATAATACAGATTACCCAAGCCGTCAACAATGGGCCACTGATCCTTTCCCAGCCAGGTTGTAACCTCCATGTATTCATTTTTCAATGGATTCCATGAGATTATATTTGCATTATGCTCACCTTTATACCCCTTTCTTGTAGCAAATCTATAGCTCTCTGCTGACTCAGTAAAATAGTACTCTCCGGTAACAGGATTTTCAACCAAAGCTGAAACAGTGTTGAAGTAATTTTGAAAAAGTCTCTCGGGAGTACCACCTTCAAAAGGCACAGAAAAAACACTTACAGAGTTATATCTATTTGACTCAAAGTATATCCTCTTAGAATCAGAAGACCATGAAACAGGTATGTCAGAACCATCATGGAATGTAAGTTGCACAACTGAACCACCGTTTACAGGTACTACGTAAACATTATTATTTCCAGCCTCATTCGATGAAAAAGCCAGATATTTACCATCCGGAGATACTATCGGTGATGATTCAATGCCATCCATTGAGATCATTCTAAGTGCAAGCCCACCCTTAACAGGGACTCTGAATATATCTCCTGACCATGAGAAGAAAATCTCTGTGGCGTCAGGAGAAAGAGATGGACGTGAAGCGAAATGCAGGGCTTGTGCATTAGCAGCAAAGGCTGTTATTACAGATAACAGCAGAAGAGTTGATTTTTTCATCGTTTAATTTATTTGGGCCAGTTTACTGATTGTCTTCTTAAAGGCATGGTCATGCATCGGGCTCCTCCACCACCACGCGGAAGTTCAGAGCCATCAATTGTTACCACACATTGTCCTGTCTTTGAGAGGTCTGTTTTACCATTGACAACATCCCA
>CAZPRX010000318.1:0-1706 GCA_964588835.1 uncultured Muribaculaceae bacterium | reverse complement strand
CTTTCTCTTTGTTCGCTCAACCCTGTTGCCTCAGAGGAAAAGTGTCAAACCATTAATTATCTGCACATTACTGATTATTTGAAATTGTCATAATAAACTGATTTAGTGCTGTTTGACACTTTTCCTCTGAGGCAATGTTTGTGTGGGCTACACTTCATCGGGAGTAATTCTTCCTTTAACAACGTCTCTTACAAATGTATAACTTACGTGGAACAGATTTGCCAGTTGAATATAAGTTGCCCGGGTTTCACTACTAAATTGTTCAATCATTATAATTAACTCATTTCGTGATAATTCATATAAAGATCTTTTGTTAAGAAGTACTAATAGTCTCTTTGTTAAATCAGAATATTTTGCTGGTATTTCCAAATCCTTTTCCTCTCTGAAATCATTGATATCAGATTGTGGATTAAGCAAATACTCATTGAACTCCTTCAAATTTGAAAAGTGTATTTTCACTATAGTATCGTCAATATAAAGTAAACGAGAGCCCTTAGAATCATTATTAAAATACTGATCTGCTGATGACCACTTATAGTGAATTGGCTGGCTAACCATCCCGGCTTTAACCGGATTGTTTAAAATATAGCCAGTACAACTTATTATACTTTGGAGTGTATTTTTAGGTGAACTGGAGTATGGCCCATTACATAAATTCCCCCTCTTGCTATACTTTCTATTATACCATCTTACGTAACTCATCAAATATCTTTTGACAAAACTTGTAAGATCCTTTACGTTAACCAGTAGATGCCAATGATTGTCCATAAGAACATAGGCATAAATTACAGCACCATTAGTCCTGGCACTCTCTGCTACAAGTGACAAAAAATGCAGTCGGTCCTCATCATCATAAAAAATAATAACCCTTGAATTTGCTTGCTGATAAATGTGGTAGATCCCCACATCTGTAATAACTCTCTTCTTTCTCATCGCCTCAATCTCCCCACATTTTAAAGTTTCCCGAAGTTAACAAATTTTCCAATTTTCAACATCTTGCCTCAGAGGAAAAGTGTCAAACATATTATATTCAACGTATTAGCCAAATATCAATAATTATGTAAAAGCCTAATCATTAAGTGTTTGACACTTTTCCTCTGAGGCGAAAGCCAGGCAGCAAGGCAGCAGGCAGCAAGGCAGCAGGCAGGAAGGCCAGGAAGGCGAAAGCCGCGCTAAGCGGCAGAGCGGAGAGCGGCGGGCGGAAACCAATAGGTGGGTGGCGTGAATTAGTGAATTTGCAGGTACGGGTTTTTGCACTATCTTTGCGGCCGAAATAATCTTCAGGGCAGGGTGTAATCCCCGACCGGCGGTAAAGTCCGCGAGCCTGTGAAAGGGCAGAACCGTTGCAACTACGGTACCGACAGTTAAAGTCTGGATGAAAGAAGTAATTATGAGACAGAAAACAAACCTTTTTCTGGGGGTCATTGCCGGTGGCATTGCCCTCATGCTCCAGACCGGAGCCACTTTTGCATCAACTGCAAGTCTTCAACAAAACAACACTCTCTACTCGCTCAAAGACAGCACCCTATCATCGGATTTGGGGGAGGTGATTCTTACGGCATCTTTTCTTAATGAGAAGAGGAGTCCGCTGAGGTTAACTACGGTAAGCAAGTCGCAGATAGAAAAACGGGCAATCGGAGTCACCTATCCCGAACTTGTTAAGGAGATACCCGGTATTTACGCCACAAGCGAATCGGGGAGTTACG
>CAZPRX010000317.1:0-1707 GCA_964588835.1 uncultured Muribaculaceae bacterium | reverse complement strand
AAGGCGGAAAGGAGGAGCGAAATGAGGTCATAGGCGAGCGATCCGAGGCCACAGTTGTGGGTAAGCGATCCGAGCCCACAGGCGTGGGTGGGACGAACGTCTATGGGGTTGGATTTCAAGGTGTTTTAAAATACAAGTCTTTGTATATCAACAATTTATGTTTCGCAATGCGTTTAAAATGAACTCAGTGGAGGTTCGTCCCACCCAAACCAGCAAGGTCTGAAACAACATACCCGGCCGCAGGCCGTATAAACTGCGCAGCACCAAATCGTCTAGTGCCTCCTGATGTTGTCGCGGCCTATTGTCCCGTAGAGGAATTTGGCGTAGTCGTATGAGCAGAGGTAGTCGTGGGTGCTCTTGGCGCCTTCGAGGCGTTGGGTGAGGTCTTCGACCATCTCTGAGGTGAGGTTTTTGTCTTCCCTGAGAATCTTCTCAATGTAGCGGATGCGTTCGGCCATCTGGGCGATGTCTGTCTGCTGTTTGAGCATGATCCGGGATTTGTACCAGTCACTCTCAACGAGGTATTCGTAGGTGAACATTTTGCGGATGTCCGGGGAGGTAAGTCCTTTGCCTTCGAATTCGCCGTATGCCATTATATGCAACAGTGCTTTTAGCGGAGGGCAGGCCGAGTCTATGCTTCCGTCGCGGAAGTATGATTCTGCAACCTTTTGTTGTGACTCAACTATGTTAAGAACTCCGTCGGCAAATTGCTCCATTGACTGGAACTCCGGTTTGAGCATATCATCCGGGAAGATGACGTTAGGGTTTTCAAATACCCGCCCAAAGAAACCGTTGACGAACTTATCGGTTATGCGGTATCCTAAGATTGATGCCGGTATTGTTTTTCCTTCGTATTCAAAGTCCTCTATCTTCTCAAGTTCTCCGTCGGCAATCATCCTTGCCGGATCTTTTTCAAATGGATGGAGGCGTGCCCATAGCTCAGGCATAAGGAGGCTGAGGTCGTGGTCTACTCTGTAGCGGTGTCCGATGTAGCCTGCGGGTGTGGTAAATCCGTTGTAGCCGGTAAGTATGAATGAGACCAGGGCGTTGTTGAGGTCAATAATAGGAAGCAGGGCGTTGAACGGAGCTTTTGTGAGCGCACCTTCTGAACCGGCACCTGTTGTTGATGGTGATTTGCCGGTAAGTGAGCATACAAAGTCCATAAATAGTTCAGGCAGCTCCTGGTAGTGAAGCGGATTGTATACTGCCAGCGGGCGAATACCCTTCTCTGCGGGATTGTTTCTTCTGCCGGGCAGAACTGCGTTCACCGGTACATAGACAGGTTTATCTATTGTGATGCTCCTTGCAATCCTGATACCTGTTTCTGCGATGTATTTAGTCCTGGGGTCAATAATATCATCCCTTGTCTGCAGGTAACGGACATTTTTGGATGGTTTTCCGTCGACAATTCTTGGATTTGATGATGAGACAAAATATTGTTTCCCGGGAGCCTCTGCAACCTCAGCAATAAGCCTTCTCATAGGCTCTGTGTAGAGGTCAAAGTTGATTACATCCTCAACCATCTCCTTTGCGTCATCAGTTGTAAGTGGCTGGAAATTTGATATGAATGTGCAAGGCGACGCCAGGTCAGATTCGGCCTTTTTGTCAAAGCCTCTGTTTATTGCCTCGTCCGGACGCTGGAAGAATCGGCTTTCGCAGTTCTCAAGAATCTTAACGCTCTTATTTGTAACAAGCGGGTTGAGATTG
>CAZPRX010000316.1:0-1721 GCA_964588835.1 uncultured Muribaculaceae bacterium | reverse complement strand
GCTATAGTGCTCATTGAGAAGATCATATTATTAACTCCGGCAACCTTCATCAACTTTTCCTTAGGTGCCAGAAGCGGAATAGATGCCTCAAGTGCAGGCATATGGAAGGAGCTGCCGATAGACCTGAGAGCAAGCAGAGCATAGAGAATCCCCACGCTCACCTCGCCGTGCCCCATCTGAAAAATCCCCGCCATCACAAGAGTCATAAGAGCAATGTAGAGGTCCGCAATTATCATAGTTCTCTTCCTGTTCCACCTGTCCACAAGTACACCGGTAAAAAGGCCCAGGACAAGTTGCGGAAGAAGAGATGCAATTGTAGCAAAAGCGAGCACCTCAGCCGAGCCGGTTTTAATGCTCAGCCAGAAGATTACCGCAAAGCTTACCATGCTGCTGCTCAGGGTAGAAAAAAGTTGCCCCGTCCAGATAAATGCAAAGGTTTTCCTCCAGCTCTTTTCGCTATTTTCCATTACTCATTTTTTTTGCGACCGCTAATATAACAAATAACTATTTTGGAACCATTTTTGCATAAATTATGGCGACATAAAACGACTCCACATGAATAAAGAGCTTAGATCGCTGGGATTCTTTGAAAACACCAGACAAAACTCAAAAGAGTATATACATCAATACATAAAACTCAGACTCGAGGCCCTTGGCCTTGTAGAGGGAGATTTTGAAGACGAAGGGGAAGACGGGTTTCTGGACCTGGCAAAATCCCTTATCATAAACTACAGGGAGAGAGAGAGGCAGTTCAAGAACTACCTCTGCCCTGCAGATCAGAGAATACAGGATTTTATTAACGGATATTTCAAAGGGGCAGGTGCTCCAGAAATAAATATTCCATCCTTTACCTGCACGCTTGACTTTTACGGTATTGCAAGAGAGTTATCCATCCCTGAAAAGAGAGACGAATACTCATCGGATTACCTGACATCCTACAGGGTAAAGCAGGGGATTCTGCACAACCCCCGCAACGACAGGCGCACCACAAAAGGGGTTTTCCATATTGCCGAGGGTGGACTACCCATCCCTGACGACAAAAAGGCAGTTCCGCTAAAGACCGCTGCAATTCTTCTCCAGAAGGCAACAGTCATTGATGGAGATATCCTTATGTACCTGAAAAGAAGAAAAACCGGAATATTTCTGGTCGTGTGTTCAATCCTGTGCGTAAGTGTTTTCCTGTGTGGATGCACACTTCAAAAATTACCTGTTTTCCAGCCGGGTATTAACGATAAATTATCGTACGATGAGGAACAGCAGTTAATAAAAAATTATACTCCATCGGCACCAGTTCCGGAAGTAGAGATGGTCGAAGTTCTCTTTTCAAAAACATGGATCCAGCAAAATGATCGTGATCCTCGCCAGGATATGATTCAATTGACATTTCCGGAAACCTGGTTGAAGAAACCGGAAGTACAAGATGATGAATTCATTGTCATGCTTCGGGTTCCGAAAAAAATGCTCGAACTCGATGATGTCAGCAAAGATCCGACGCTGATTAGTGTTTCTTATCCGGAATATATGTTTGAAGGGTTTTCGAATCTGACTGAAAAAAATATCCTGATACATGAATGACAGAAAGTTCACCTAACAGTTCTTTCGATCAATAAAAACCATTTAATAAAAGTTTTACATCTGGAGATCAATCACCCTAATCAGGAGTGTCGGATGTCAGATACGAACGTTGCAATTTATTTAGATTTTGAAAATCTTGCAATATC
>CAZPRX010000315.1:0-1723 GCA_964588835.1 uncultured Muribaculaceae bacterium | reverse complement strand
AGAGTATCGGCAGAGTCTGCGGCCCTCATGGCCGTAGCTGAAAGTAACATAAAAATAACTGCTAAGACTTTCATTCCTTTATATTTAAATATTTTTCAATCATTTTAATTCCCTCTTCAGTAGATATCCCCCTGAAGTACATTACCATGGACTCCCTGAAAAGTTGTTTTCTTGAATGGTTTGCAAGAGAAAATATTTCCGAATCCTGTATCATACTGGCAATTTGGAAAACCATTTTACCCACAAGCTCCATGTCAATATTTTTAAGAAAGAGTCCCTCTTGCTGGCCCCTTTCGAGAAATTTTCTTGTTGTCACCTTATGATAATCTGTAAACCTTGAATACATCTTATTGTAAAGTGCCGGGTAGTATTTTTTCAGCTCATCAAAGAATCTTATTCGCATATTGACCATCATGTCTGTCTGACTTTCGTGCTCAAGGCACACAAGTTCTAAAATGCTTTTGGAGCCATTGAAAGCTCTCTCTCCCACCTCTATCATTTTCGCCTCCATCATGATCAGGCACTCTTCAAGCAGGTTTGTCTTATCTTTAAAGTGCTCGTAGAGTGTCCTTTTGGAGATTCCGTTTGCAGCAGCAACCTCATCCATGGTAACGCTTTTACAGCCATTACTCATAAATAAATCTGATGAAACCTCTATTATCCTTTGTCTTAACTCCATTTATATTTTTTTGGTTAATACTTTAACTAATTATTGGGGCGCAAAGGTATGCAGAAAACTTATAAAACGAAAATAGTTTTTAAATTTTTATTTAAAAATATCTTATTTACTTGTTAATTTTGTATAGCAGTGTGCTAAATAATTTAATAATCAGAAATATGTACAAAGATTTTCAGAACTTTCTCTCAAACGAACTTGAGAGCATAGAAGCAGCAGGACTCTTCAAGAAAGAGAGGATAATAACCACTCCTCAACAGGCCGCAATAAAAGTGAGCACCGGTCAGGAGGTTCTTAACTTCTGCGCAAATAACTATCTCGGTCTTTCAAATAATCCGGAACTTATTAAAGCCTCTAAAGAGGCTCTCGATTCTCACGGATTTGGGATGTCAAGTGTGCGTTTTATTTGCGGCACACAGGATCTCCACATTGAGCTTGAGAAGAAGATCTCTGAATTCTTTGGTACAGAGGATTCAATTCTTTATGCAGCCTGCTTTGATGCTAACGGAGGAGTATTTGAGCCTCTTCTTGGTGAGGAGGATGCGATTATATCAGACTCTCTCAACCACGCTTCAATAATTGACGGAGTAAGACTTTGCAAGGCTCAGCGATACAGATACGCAAATGCGGATATGGATGAACTGGAAAAGTGCCTTAAGCTTGCTCAGGCGCAAAGATTCCGCCTTATTGTAACAGACGGTGTGTTCTCAATGGATGGAAACGTTGCTCCTCTTGACAAGATATACGAACTTGCCGGTAAATACAACGCCATGATAATGGTGGATGAATCACACTCTGCCGGAGTGGTGGGAGAGACTGGAAGAGGAACAACTGAATTATTTAATCTTAGAGGAAAAGTTGAGATTATAACAGGTACTCTGGGCAAGGCATTTGGGGGAGCCATCGGCGGTTTTACAACCGGTAAAAAAGAGATTATCTCAATGCTTCGTCAGAGATCGAGACCATATCTCTTCTCAAACTCAATTCCTCCAATGGTAGCTGCATCCGGAATTGCAATGTTTAACATGATGTCAAGGACCAACGAGC
>CAZPRX010000314.1:0-1725 GCA_964588835.1 uncultured Muribaculaceae bacterium | reverse complement strand
TATTTGAGCAATCAAGACTACCCTCTTCAAAGGTAGAAAGAGGTTTATCACCCCTCCGAACAGAGAGGCCATCACTATCTGTAATGTAAGTTCTTCCTTCGTAAACTAAAGACTGATTCTTGGGTAAAAGAAGCTCTTTTGAGCCATATTTAGAAGTATCTATATTCTTACTACCACCTTGTACGAAAAGCACCTCTATCGGTCTGGAATTATCAAGATTTGACCTTCCTAAACCTGTTTTAAAACCATTACCACGACCATAAGAGAGTGGTAAAGGATTATCCTTGTTAAACTCAACCTTACCAAGAGAGATAGCTTTTGCTGAGATGTTCCACTCTGTCTGAAACTCTTCTGCAATGCGTTTCAAAGCATCATCACAGGTAGTGTGATTGTAATTGATAACCTTCTCGGGAGCATCAATACAAGAGCCAATAGACCACCCTTGCTCTCTGAGATTGAGGTTATCCACAAGTAAGCGAAGGTGCTCAATCGGTTTACCAGTAAAACTGAATTTCAATCTCTTATCAATGGTGTTCCTTAACCTGTACTTGGATAATCGTGACTGGTTGCTATCAAGAATAAGGGAGTATTCATAATTCCTTAAACCGTGCTTCTTAAAGTTATTTGCCCTCTCAAGAGTGTATCTCTCTCCCTCAAAGTCGCAGTAAGAGCCAACAGGTATCTCTACATAGGATGGAAGAGAGAAGAATAGATTCAAAGTATCTTCTCCCATCAATGCTGTGTAAGAATAGCTGTCATCTCTTACAACGAGATCCACAATCTTCACTCCTGTCTTGTCGTAAATAATCATATCTGCACACTCAACTTTTCTGGGTATCCGAATGTGTGGTCGTATGCCACCAACTCTTCAATAGTCTCTATTCTTGAAACATTTGCCTTGTGTTCTGAAGTCTTGTCATAGCACTCCTTAGCATATATCTCCAGTGACATAAGCAAGGATTCAAATACGGTTAAATTAAGCGTCATAGGAATTGGACTTGCACCTGATGTCCATAAGGTTATTTGTTCTTTGTTATTTACCTTATAAGCATTTAGTGTTGTATAAAGAGAAGCCCTTGCAGAACGACTTAACCACATTGGAGTATTGTTTACAAAGAATACATTTACAGCCTCTGACTGGTCGTATCGGTAAATCTGATATATCTTATCTCTCTTCCTCTGTTGGAATATCTCCTCCTGTGAAGGAGTGGTGACCATAAGAAAAGCTTCTATCGGCGATATGTCTGGATTACTCTCAAGGAAAGCCATTTGCTTATCATTGAGAGGGACATACTTGCCTGAGTAATAGTCATCAAGAGTAACTCCTATTAGATGTGATTCTATTGTCTTTTCTTTTGAATCAACAAAACCATCTTTTAAATGAATGTATTTCATAATTATATATTTTAAACTTGGAAAAATTCTGAAGAATAGACATCAGGGCCTACGGTAACAAGATAAAGTCCTGGCGGTGCATAAGTAGTTCCCTGAGGGTCAATAAATGCTTCCATAGTCCAGTCGTTAATCCATAGTGAACCCATTTGTTGGAATGAAGGATAACCACTATAATAGCAATCAAATGTCTCGTACTCTGAATAACCATAATATGGTAATTCATTCATTGGAGGCCCAGAAGAATAACCGCACTGGCCATTGACATTCTCTGAAGAGTAGATAGCGCCAGCCCTACTCTCAGTCTGTGTTCTTCCACTTCCATCAGGGTAC
>CAZPRX010000313.1:0-1748 GCA_964588835.1 uncultured Muribaculaceae bacterium | reverse complement strand
CTTCTCCTGTTAAAAACTCTTCTGCCTTGATGACCTCAAAGCCAGTGTGTTTAGCTAAAAAAGATATTTCTGGTATTGAAAAGTGTCTCATGGAATGAACCTCGGTAAATTCCTCCCAGTTGCCTGAAATCTTATCTTTTACAACAACTGTGTACATGACATCAACAATGTTCTCATTAGTTCGCATTATTGGTTCTGCTACACGAATTACTTTTATTGCATCGTTTTCTACCCTTTTAATCCTGTTTTCGGGTTTTTGATAGAAAACAGCAGGTGAATACCATGTGTCAAAAATAAAAAGTCCATTAGAATTTAGACAATTGGCGGCATTTAAAAAGGTTTTTTCAAGCGATGAGTTGTCATTTAGGTAGCTAATAAGATGAAATAATGAAATTACGCAGTCAAATTTTCGGTTAATTTCACATGATGCTATATCACCCTGTTGACATGGGAAACCATTTGCCTGAGCTTTCTGTGTCATTTGCTCGCTCAATTCTACTCCAAATATATCGTATCCCATACCTTTTAAAATCAAGCCACAAGTCCTAGTACCGGAACCAAATTCAAGTACAGATCTGGCATTTGGAGATTCTCCCTTTATGCAATCGGAGATATATTTTGCCTCAGCAAAATAATCTTTGTCTGCATATAACAAGTCGTAGTACTTGCTGTAAAGATTGAAATTAATGTTCATTAGTCAAGTATTTTATACGCTCATTTTCAATAGGGTTAAATCTTGTTTTATCAGAATCTCCGGCATATGGACCTTGTTTTATCTCAACCATCTCTGTCTCTTCAAGCATTTCAAATCCATGGCCGCCTTCTGATAACAGAATGACATCTCCTGTTTCCAGTATGTGACTACCCAGATACTCCTGATTATCCGAATAAAAATCAACTCTTAATTTACCTTTTCTGATGAAAAGAGTCTCTTTCGTGAAATGAACCTCTCTTTGTACTGAATTATGAACATGAGGCTGAATTATTTTTCCGGAAGGGTGTTTCATGAAGGCAAGCTGCTGAGAGAATTCATCGGGGGTAAAAAAATTGATACCCGGTTCAGAATAGTTACTCCTGATAACGATAGCTAGCAATTGGTCTTTGTGATAAATTCTGTCAATCATAATTATTTTATTTATTCCAGATACCGGTTGCTTTCTGGTTAATTAATTTATAATACTGTACAGGCATCCATATACAACCAATTAATGGCGAAAGGGCAGATGCCAAAACGACTCCTCCTACACCCAATCCTAGATATTTAGAAAATAGTAAAGCTGCCGGTATATAAATAATTGCTTCAATTACAGCACTAATAAGAGATAGCCGAATCTTTCCGACGCCATTAAGAAAAGAGGTGAATATTTGACTAAGTGAATGGAAGATAAAATAGACAAATACAATAAATGATAGCTGGAATGGTATTTCAATAACTGTTCCTAGCCATATTCTGTAGAAGAATCCAGAAAATGTTAGCATAAAAATGCTAAATACTAATAGTAAAACCCAGGTAATAAGTAATTTCTTTACACTTGATTTAATCCAGTCAAACTCTTTTCTGACAAATGCATCAGTAAAGGCAGACCAGAAAGGAACCATTGCCATCGAGAAAACCATTGTTGTTATTGAAAAGTATTTATATGCAATGTTATAAGGTGTAACTTCAACTGGACCGTAAAGCTGACTTATTATCAGGTTTGTTGAAGAAAATATTACCACTCCGGCAAGGCTGATTATGAAGAATTGTA
>CAZPRX010000312.1:0-1769 GCA_964588835.1 uncultured Muribaculaceae bacterium | reverse complement strand
ACATGAGAGGATGTTTGTTTCAGAGCTGCTTGTCACTGCAACAAAAGCGTCAAAATCGTTAACGTCCTCCTCAATCAGAAGGTCTGTATTACGAGCATCTCCATTGATGACTAGCGTTTTACTAAGACTTTCATTGAGAATGTCGCATCTCTCTTTTCTTCTCTCTATGAGTTTTATATAGTCCACAGTAGGTTCAAGCCTCTTAGCTACCATCTCTCCGATTCTGCCCCCACCTACAATCATCAAACGTTTAACATCGATGTTGTTTTTGCCTGAATAGTTCATCACCTCCTGAACACCTGTTCTCTTTGAGATAACAAAGACTACATCTCTCTCCTTAAACTTTGTGGATGCCCTGGGGATAATAGTGTGACCATCCCGTGCAATTGCAACTGCACGATAAATGGGTTCAATACCCGGAGTAGTATAATCTGAAAGTGTTTTGTTTATTAGTGGAGCACCGTCATCAAGTCTGAATACGATCATCTGCAGTTTGCCCCCTGAAAAATCCATGAACTCAGACGTGCCTGTCTGTTTAAGAAGATCGATGATCTCGTGGGATGCTATCTTTTCAGGATAGAAGAGGAGGTCAATCCCCATCTCCGTAAACAACAGCTTATTTTCGTTTTTTAGATACTCATCATTGTTTATCCGGGCTGTAACCTTTCCGGCACCCATCTTCTTCGCCAGCATGGCGCTGATGATATTAACATCCTGTTCCTGAGCCGGACTTACGGCAATAAAAAGGTCTGCCCTTCTTACCGCAGCTTTTTCAAGTGTTGCAATGGATGTGGGTGAGCCAAGTATTGGGATTATGTCAGATATTTCACTAACATGGTTAAGCCGAACCTCATCGCTGTCAATAACAGTGAGTTCGTGATCCTCGTTACCGAGCATTTTTGCCAGATGTGTACCAACATCACCGGCACCGGCGATGATAATTTTCATATTTTATGATTTTAGTACTCCTCTTCGTTGAAGAAGAAGTCCTCTTTGCTAGGGTAGTCCGGCCAGATATCTTCGATGCTGTCGTAAACCTCTCCGTCATCTTCCAGATCTTCAAGATTTTCTATAACCTCTAGCGGCGCCCCTGATCTGGTTGCGTAATCAATCAACTCTTCCTTGGTGGCTGGCCATGGAGCATCTTCGAGCTTGGATGCAAGTTCAAGTGTCCAATACATAGTGTTAAGATATTAAAAATTAAGTACTTAAGATTGTCTTTCAAAAATAGTGTGCGAAGATAATCATTAAATTCTAATTTTTACACTATTGATACCAAAAATCGTCTTCAACTCCACTTTTAAAGGCCACATATCTGCCGAAAACGAACAGATAATCAGACAATCTGTTTAGATATCTTACAACTACCTCAACTCTCGGTTCATCCATTAGAGCGACACATGACCGCTCAGCTCTTCTGCATACAGTCCTGGCAATATGAGATTCCGCAGCAACTCTGGGTCCGGCAGGGAGGATAAATGCAATCTGCTCAGGAAGTTCAGATGTCATTAAATCAATCTGCTTCTCTAAAAACTCAATCTCAGAAACATCAAACGGCTTAAGTTTTTTTGCTCCATGGTCATCAGCTGCTAGATGAGCAGCTACATGCATAAGGTTTGCCTGAATTCTTCTAAGGTTCTCGCTGAGAGGTACCCCAACAGCGTCTGATCTTATAAGAGCTATATGAGAAATGAGTTCATCAACATTCCCATATGCATTTACCTTAGGATCATCTTTTCTTACCCTTGCGCCTCCCACCAGTGATGTAG
>CAZPRX010000311.1:0-1786 GCA_964588835.1 uncultured Muribaculaceae bacterium | reverse complement strand
TCTCAGATTTACCCCGGGAATAAGGTGAGTAGTATTATCCTTCTCAATCAGGTAGGAAAATGGGAGAGAGGTTGTATCCGTATTATTTACATGCCTGCCCATTACAAGTGAGAAGGCCCCGATTCTTGCAGGCCAGAGTATGTATGAGTCCGATGTGGTCTTTGCCCCTCTTTCCAGAATCCCCTGATGTATAGGGCCTAGTTTGTACATGTGGTTGCTTTGGTTTGAACCCGATCCGGCATTCATAAACGAAAACATTCCGGCAATAAGCAGGCTGCTTTTGTGGTGACTTACAGTATAGGGCCCCGCAAAAACTGAGCATGCCTCTCCGTTTTCACCATGACAGTTTGAAAAGAAAAGTGTGTCGCTGGCTGAATAACTTCTTCCCAGGATTGTGCTCTGTCCCACGAAACATCTGCTTATGGTTGCACCGCTATCCAGATGCGCTCCGGATGATATTATGAAATCCTCACAACTTACACCATAACCTATGTATACCGGGTCTTCCGCGCAGCTGTTTATACTTCCGTTTACAAGATGAGGGGCGCCCTCAATGGTGGCTCCATCACCTATCATTACATTAAGGATGTTCCCGGTATTGCTGATTTTTACACCTTTGCCTATAGTGCCTCTGTCAGATGTGTGTTTTATTGAATAGAACCTTACCAGCTCCTTCATTCGTTTGATCAGTTTTGGCCTGTGCCTGTATAGAGCCATTATATAAGCAAAGTGAGCACTTAACTTGTTGTTTATAGGCACCTCGCGTCCTCCGGTCTCGTTTAAAACAGACACCTCCACTCCATTGCCAAAAGATGACTCACCCTCAACTAAAATCCGGTCTGCATTTTCAATAATACAGTCAGGACCAATGTCGTAATTGGCAATGTAATTATGGATGTTTTCAATACAGGTGTTGTCTCCAACACTTACGTTGTGAAGCTTGGCATGGCAAATGCCGGATTGAATCTTTACACCTCCGGGTAATTCAAATACAGACTCAAAAAGTCCCATCTTAATAACTCCGGAAAATGCAGCATCCCAAACTCTATCAGGACGAAAGTCGGGATGCACGAAGATCTTTGTCCAGTCTTGCGAATGGCAGCGTTGAGACTTAAGCTGCCTTATTTCTTGGTCATTAACAGGTCTGAAGTTTTCCATACTCTAAATTAGATAAAAATTCTTCTATATTTGTAAAAATTAAGAGAATGCAGTATAAAGAGATCATTGAGCGTATATACGGCGAGCTTCATGATTATACCGGACACGGCAAAGTAGCTGACTATATTCCGGCACTTTCAAAGGTAATTCCGGATAATTTTGGAATTTCAGTTGCAACATTAGAGGGTGAACATTTTTCAGTGGGAGATGTAGAGACCAGATTTACAATTCAGAGTATTTCAAAGGTCTTTACCCTTGCAATGGTTAGCAGGCACCTGGGGGACAAGTTGTGGGAGATAGTAGGAAGGGAGCCATCAGGCACCGCCTTTAACTCTCTAATTCAGCTTGAACAAGAGCGGGGTATTCCCAGGAATCCGTTTATTAATGCCGGAGCACTCGTGATAACGGATAGATTATTATCTCTTTATAAAAATCCCAAAGAGGATATTCTTGAGTTTGTAAGAGAGTTGTGTGGAAACAAGCAACTAGATTACAACAAAGAGGTGGCTCTTTCTGAGATAGACCATTCAAACAGAAATCTGGCTCTTGCTCACTTTGTAAAGAGCTTTGGGAATCTGGTTAATGATCCTGTAAAGGTTATTGATGCCTACTGTCACCACTGTGCCCT
>CAZPRX010000310.1:0-1789 GCA_964588835.1 uncultured Muribaculaceae bacterium | reverse complement strand
TATAGACACCCTTCAGTTGGCAGAAGAGATAGAGGGTGAGTTCATATACATAGAACAACCTGAAGAGAAAAGAGGAAAAAAAGGGACCAGGGAATACTCCCCTGCGGATTTGACAGGAATGGTAGTATACAACGTCGAGGGCAAATTACTTGGGGTAATTTTAAACTTCTATGATTACCCTGGAAATCCGTGTATCGGTCTAAAAAGAGATGAGGCTGCCAAAGAGAGTCTTATTCCTCTTCATGAAGATTTTATATCAGATATTGATTTTAATAGTAACAAATTAGTTCTTTTATTACCAGATGGTATTCTTGAAGTCTGAATAATTGCTACCTTAGCTGTTGATAAACAACAAAAAGATGTTCAAGAAAATCCTAATGCTAGCCCTCGCTGTAACCATGTTTGCAGAGTTGGCAAACGGGCAGGTTCGCTACTGGAACTCTTCCAGGGGCAAACAGATGCCTGAAGCTGAAGTAAGATTCAGCCACGGACTTCTTCCACTAACCTACGATTTTGAATTTTTAGATTGGGACTGGGATTTGCAACCCGCAACTGTCACTGACCAGTATTATGGTCTGCAGACATACAGGGGGAATCTTTACAGTACAGGTGCCTTGAGTATGGGGCACAGCATTAAAGTTGCCAAATGGCTTGAGATGGGTGCTACACTATCTTATGTAGGCAGCTTCAGAAACATATACTCATCTTCTACAAACGAGATTATTGACAGAGAGACCTCCAGAAGTTTCTTCTTCACTCCTACTATGCGTTTTGCATGGTTCAACAGGGAGTGGGTGAGGATGTACTCATCAATCGGGCTTGGAGTTGGTATGATGATTAGCCATCCTTACGATACAAACGGAGGAGAGTCGGCAGAACCATATATTGAGTGGGGGCCGTCTATTCAGTTGACAGGATTTGGAATTTCTGTGGGCAAGAGGCTTTTCTGGTTCTCAGAGGTTCAAACAATAGGTACTCTGGGCGTTTTCACAATGGGGATAGGTTTTAGAGTGGTTCCTGAAAAAAGGAGGTGGCAGAGATGAGAACAAGAATTTTTTCTATAATGATGCTTTTTGCATTAACAATAAGTTCATGTATACTTGATGAGGGTGACAGGGTGCCTAAAAAAACAGAGGCGGGAAGACACATCTGGGATATAACAACACAAGTTATCTCAAATAATCTTTTTGCAGCAGATCTAACTCTTAAGCTTGACTTGTGGATGTCTGCACTTGAAGAGGATAAAAATCAGTTAGAGGACAGATTTTTTCCGGACAACAAAATAAGAAATACTGCCGGAGTCTGGAACCTGACCGGAACTCCTATATACATATATCCTGATGATAAGTCAATTCACACCCCCGGCGCAAAATGGAAGATTCTATTTGCTGAGCCTTCATTCGAATATCAACCATTACCTAGTTTTCATCTGTTAATTGAATGTACAGGAGAGTTAACATGGAGGGTATCTAATTATGATGATGAAGGATACAACGAGAATATGAATCTAGATATTGAACTGACAGGGAGAAGAGTAGAGACACCTACATCTTCCGCAGGATATATATATACCGTTGCCGGAGAGGGTGATTATATCCCATTTGGTTACGGCTCAAAAGAGAGTTTGATTATTTCGTATTCCACTTCATCTGAAATGACCTTTTATCCTCAAACATATGGTTACTATAGCAACAAGTATATATACAGACCATATAACGGGAAATGCTCAATAACAGTTAATGACAACAGAAACAGTGCCGTTAATGACAAAATTCTTGTTGAAATCCTC
>CAZPRX010000309.1:0-1795 GCA_964588835.1 uncultured Muribaculaceae bacterium | reverse complement strand
GGCTTTACTGAGGTTGAGGTTAAAAAAGAGAAGGAGATCTCTCTTTCGCAAGATTTGATGAATAAATATCAAGCTAATAATGACTTTACTGTTCTTTCAGTAACAGTTAATGGCAATAAATTATAATTTATTATTTACAAAACTATGGAGATAAAAATTCTGGGCACAGGGTGTGCCAAATGTAAAACTGCTCAGGCAGTTGTAGAGAAGGTGGTTTCAGAAAACGGAGTTGATGCGACCATTACTAAGGTAGAGGATATTGTTGAAATAATGAAGTACAACGTTATGTTTACCCCTGCAATTGTGGTTGATGAGGTTGTAAAGATCAAGGGTAGAGTCCCTTCTGAAAAAGAGGTTAAACAGGTTCTTGGAATTCAATAATATGGAGACCAGAAAGGAACTTAAAATTTTGCTTTGGATTGCAGTTGTTTTTGCAGCTGTCTTCTTTATGCCGGTGGATAATTCTGTTTTTACTACAGCTATTTACGCCACCCTTGACCTGTCAAAATGGTATGCTCAAGAGCATGTTATATTGTGTCTTCTTCCTGCTTTTTTTATTGCTGGAGTTATATCAATTTTTGTAAGCCAGGGTGCTGTAATCAAGTACTTTGGAGCTAATGCAAAGAAGTGGATTGCATACTCTGTTGCCAGTGTGTCCGGAACAATTCTGGCGGTTTGTTCATGTACTATACTGCCACTTTTCTCTAGTATCTATAAGAGGGGGGCAGGATTGGGTCCTGCTGTGGCTTTTCTCTACTCTGGGCCGGCAATAAGTATCTTGTCAATAATTCTTACCGCCAGGATTCTTGGTCTTGAGCTGGGTATTGCAAGAACAATAGGGGCTGTGAGCTTTTCAGTAATAATCGGTCTTGTGATGTCCTTTATATATAGAAAAGAGGAGAGGGCAAAAAGGGAGGAGCAGATGAATTTCCCTGATGTGCCGGAAAAGCGTCCTGTAGGACATACGGCTTTTCACTTCTTTACTTTGGTTGCAATTCTGGTGTTTGCAAACTGGGGAAGACCTGCAGCCGATGATACAACGAGTGCCTGGTTCTATATCTTCTCTTACAAATGGTATATTACCGGAGGATTTGCCATAATGCTATGTTACTCACTTATTAAGATTCTTAAAATTAAGTGGCAGTGGGTGCTTTTAGCAGCTATAGCAACAATCGCATCGGTATTTGCTGCCAATCTTTTCATCTCTAACCCTGTTTACAGACCACTTGTCCCAATGGTTGTGGGAATTATATCTCTTAGTGTTATAACGCTCTTTGATAAGAACGATGATGATAACAGGGAGTGGACTATGTCTGCCTGGGGATTTGCTAAGCAGATTATTCCATTGCTTGCCGTGGGTGTAGTTACAGCCGGTTTTCTGCTGGGGTCAACACATGATGGAACTACAATTCCGGGGATAATTCCTAACTCATGGATTGAGTGGGCAGTAGGTGGAAATTCACTTCTCTCAAATCTATTTGCTAGTGTTGTAGGTGCATTTATGTACTTTGCGACTCTTACTGAGGTGCCGATTATTCAGGGTTTGCTGGCATCGGGGATGGGAAAAGGGCCGGCACTTGCTCTTCTTCTTGCAGGACCCTCTTTGTCTTTGCCGAATATGCTTGTAATCCGTCAAGTTATGGGGACAAAGAAGACAATTGTTTTTGTTCTTCTGGTAATGTTAATGGCTACTATTTCAGGTATGATTTACGGGTATTTCTTCTAGAGTTCTCATAAATATAAATACAAAAACAAAAGAGCGACTTCGTTAAGAAATCGCTCTTTTGTTTGGCGG
>CAZPRX010000308.1:0-1799 GCA_964588835.1 uncultured Muribaculaceae bacterium | reverse complement strand
TCCAGCCCTGATTGTAATTGACGCAAACGGACAGAGACAACCTCTTGTGGACAGGACGGGTAAGTTCTTTAAGGTTGAGGATCTTGATCCTGATTTTGTTAAGGAGAGTGTTAATGACTCTTACAGAGAATTTGCCGGTAGATTTGTAAAAAATGCATATGATCCCGCTCTAAATGAAAGCGATGCAACCCTGGATGTTGATATTGCCGTGATGCTGAAACAGCAGGGCCTGGCTTTTAAAATTGAGAAACATACTCACTCATATCCTCATTGCTGGAGGACAGACAAACCGGTTCTCTATTATCCGCTTGACTCCTGGTTTATAAGGACTACTGCAGTTCAGGAGCGAATGATTGAGCTTAATAAGACAATTAACTGGAAACCTGAGGCAACAGGAAGCGGAAGGTTTGGTAAGTGGCTTGAGAATCTTCAGGACTGGAACCTCTCAAGGAGCCGCTACTGGGGAACTCCGCTGCCCATCTGGAGAGCAGAGGAGGGTGGCGAAGAGATATGCATCGGCTCAGCAAAAGAGCTGTTTGAGGAGCTTGATAAATCTGCAGCAGCCGGATTTATGAAATCGAATCCTCTGAGAGATAAAGGATTTGTTCCGGGAGATTTCTCAAAGGAGAACTACGAAAAGATAGACCTCCACAGACCTTATGTGGATGACTTTATACTTGTCTCACCATCGGGAAAACCGATGAAGAGGGAGGCGGACCTTATTGATGTATGGTTTGATTCGGGAGCAATGCCATTTGCTCAGGAGGGGCTGGAGAATGTTGGCGGAGAGGCCTTTGGAAGAACTGCCGATTTTATTGCCGAGGGGGTCGACCAGACGAGAGGATGGTTCTTTACACTTCACGCAATCTCTACAATGGTAAGTGATAAGGTGGCTTTCAGGACAGTACTGTCAAATGGTCTGGTGCTTGACAAGGATGGTAACAAGATGAGCAAGAGGCTCGGCAATGCAGTGGATCCGTTCAAGACACTTGGTGAATATGGTGCCGACGCGCTGCGCTGGTATATGCTTACTAATGCTCAGCCATGGGATAATCTTAAGTTTGACATAGGCGGGGTGGATGAGGTTAAGAGGAAGTTCTTTGGGACATTGTATAATACCTATTCATTCTTTGCACTCTATGCAAATGTTGACAAATTTGACAATTCTCAGCCTCAGGTGAGTCTCTCTGACAGACCTGAGATTGACAGATGGATAATTTCGCTGCTTAACACCCTCAAGAGGGATGTTGCGGCAGCTTATGAGGATTTTGATGTTACCTCTGCGGGCAGAATGATTCAGGATTTTGTGAACGACAATCTGAGCAACTGGTATGTGAGGCTAAACCGTAAACGCTTCTGGGGCGGGGTGATGGACAGGGATAAACTGTCGGCCTATCAGACTCTTTACGAGGCGCTTGAAACTGTGGCAATTTTGTCGGCACCTATAGCTCCCTTCTTTATGGAGAGACTCTTCCTTGACCTCAATACGGTATCGGGAAGGCACAAAGAGAGTTCGGTGCATCTGACAATGATGCCTGAGGCGGATGAAAAGGCGGTGGATAAGGCACTTGAGGAGAGAATGGAGCTTGCTCAGAGAGCTTCATCTATGATACTGGCTTTGAGAAGAAAGGTAAATATTAAAGTAAGGCAACCTTTGGCCAAGATACTTGTTCCTGTACTGGATAGCAGGTTGCAGGAGCAGTTTGAGCTGGTTAAGGGAATTGTGCTGGGAGAGGTGAATGTAAAGGAGGTTGAGTATATACACGATACAAAGGGTCTTATAACTAAGAAGATAAAGC
>CAZPRX010000307.1:0-1800 GCA_964588835.1 uncultured Muribaculaceae bacterium | reverse complement strand
TCTCTTTGCCGATTCTTAGTCAAAGTGTGGGTCTTGTTTTGAGTGGTGGAGGAGCCAAGGGGCTATCACACATTGGTGTAATCAAAGCACTGGAAGAGAACAATATACCAATAGACTACGTTGCCGGGACATCCATGGGTGCCATAGTGGGGGGTCTTTACTCCATAGGACTTACTCCTGACGAAATGATTACCCTCTTCCGGTCCGATGAGTTCTATTCATGGCAGCAAGGCCTTTCAGAAAAGAGTTTTGCAACCTACATATACAGAAGAGAACCCACTCCAGAACTATTTGGAGCAACATTTAACTTTAGCCCTAAAGAGAGGAAGTTCAATTATCTGCTCCCTACAAATCTCATCTCTCCGTACCCTATGGACATCGCTTTTGTCCAGCTTTTTGCATCATCTTCGGCCGCCGCCTCATATGATTTTAACAAACTGATGGTGCCCTACAGGTGTGTCTCTGCAGATATTGTAAATAAAAAACCTTACGTCCTTCGTAAAGGCGGACTTGGGGAGGCTATCCGTGCCTCTATGACATTTCCGCTTGCATTCAAACCCATTATGATTGATTCAACCCTCATGTTTGATGGCGGGTTTTATAATAACTTCCCGTGGGATGTGATGGAGAAGGACTTTAACCCGGACTTTATAATCGGTGCAAAATGCTCCACTAATCCTTCCGAGCCGGATACTGATGATATTCTCGCCCAGCTTGAAAACATGATGATGGTGGAGACAAACTACGATATCCCTCATGATAAAGGGGTCCTGATTGACGGGGATTATACAGACATAGGACTACTCGATTTTACCAGAATTGATGAGGTAGTTAAAAGGGGGTACGACCTAGCCATGAAGAGTATGCCACTTATTAAGGAGAAGATCAGGGAGCGGATGAATGCAAAAGAGCTGGCAGAAAAGAGGCTCTCTTTCAGGATGAAATGTCCGCAACTGGTTTTTGATGACATTAAATTTGTTCCGGATACACTCAAGGAGAGCAAAAAAGAGTTTATAATTAACACTCTGAAAAATCACAAGAGCGGCCCTGTGAATTTTGAGGTAATAAAGAGGGGATACAACAGAGTGGTTGCCTCTGGTAACGTGAACTCGTTCTATCCCACTGCAAGAATGAACAGTGACTCTCTTTTTGACCTTACTTTAAGAGTAACTGACAAACACCCATTAAGGATTGCCATCGGGGGAAACATATCCTCATCCTCTCTAAATCAGGGATATATCGGTCTTGAATACAGACACTTCAGCGTTTACCCATGGAGGGCATCACTGGATATAGACCTTGGTAAGTTTTATTCCGGTGCATCTCTCTCATTCAGAAAGGATTTCTCTTTCAGGCCTCTGCTCTTCTATGAAGCAAACTTTGTATCACACAGATTTGACTATTTTAGAGGCGGCCAGACCGAATACTATCATGACAGGCTCCCTACGAGCATAGAGGAGAACGAAGTGTTCGGAAATCTAAAAGTGGGAAGCCCTTTGGATCTCAACAGAAGCGTAATGGGAAAGTTAAGCCTTACAGCCGGCAGAAATTCTTACTCATATTACCTTACGGACAACTTTACATCTTATGACCTCCCTGATAGAACTGGAATTACATTTGTATCACCGGCACTTATACTTGAAAGGAATACAACTAATTACAAGATATACCCCACTTCCGGTATAAAACAAAAACTTACAGCAAGTTACTCCTTTATCAGCTCAGACTATACTCCGGGAAGTACATCTGAGGAGATGTCTCCATATATCAACCGGATCGACAACAGATTCAAGTTAAACT
>CAZPRX010000306.1:0-1806 GCA_964588835.1 uncultured Muribaculaceae bacterium | reverse complement strand
TGTGTTTTATAACATCATGGGATTCAACCCCATAGAGGTTCGTCCCACCCACGCCCTAAAGTTTCCCACGTACTCAACTAATAGATTATCAGTAAGAAAGCTGATAATTACTTCCATATTTCTTCTCTAGCCGTAGTGCCATTTTTATCATGTTGAACATCATTTTCAACTCTCCGTGATTCATCACAACTAATCTTCTCACCAGCTCAAAAACTGGCTCTCCGATTAGTGATGATATTGCCTTCATGATGTTTACAACTAAAGCTATTATTCTCTCCCAAAGAGTCATCATTGTTAATTGATCTTCAATATCTGAGAAGAGACCTCCCAGAGTTTCATAGTTTGCAAATCTGTTTTCTAATGATATCATAGTATGTGTTATCAATACAATAGTACAATCTGCAATTTGTTCGTTGAAGTACTCTGACTGACATCTCCCCAGATTAAAATACTGTTTGCACTCTTTGAATAATACTTCAATAGTCCACCTTACTTGATATAACTCATAAGCCTTTTCAAAGCTAATTTTCATATCAGTAGTTATTATGAAGTTCCAGTCTTTTCCATTTATGCTTTTTATAAATAACAATTTAACAGGGCAGTCATGAACGATACACTTAATAATGAAATAATTACAATTGTATTTATTGTTGCGTTTAGACCTCTCCCTGGAATATCTATCAATGATTTGTTTTGGAGTCCATCCCACTCCATTTACTTTGTATCTGACAGAATCTTTACGACCTATACCCAGATAATCAAGAGCATTCTTACTAAGCACTCGTATATCTTTAATAAACTCAGGATAAGAAAACCAAGAGTCTGCCAGTAAGTATCTTGCATTAAACTTATTGCGAAGAGCTCTCTTGAGCATAAGGAGTGAACTCTCAAATTTCGTAATATCCAATTCCCTCTTTCTTATTATGTCAGGATGTTTAGAGTCAAGAGATAGCTCCCTCTGTTTAAGAAGCTCTCTTCTTGTTAGTCCGAAATTCTTCTTTGAGTTCTCTCTGTGTAATGAGAAGTCGCAAGCTTGAGTTGTGGTTCCATCATTATATCCTAATACAAGCATTTTATATCCCAGAACGCATGCCTCCTTGTTATGATCATAGACTCTGGATATACCCTCTATCCCAAACCCAGTCTTCTCCAGAATGGTGTCATCAAGGATGAAACAAGCTTCTGTTTTGGGACTAGATAGGCCATGCTCTTCTACTGTAGATCTGTACTTTAAAGATGTATAAGTAAGTATCCTTCTCCAATCTGTTTGGGGTCTGTGTAAAAAACGATAAAAACCATTTTTACCACTCTCTATAAAAAGATAAAAGTTGTTTTTCCAAAGACTATGTATTGAGTGATTACCTTTTAACATCTTCATTATTATTAAAATGAATAATAATGAAACAGACCGTCCACTCTTCTGAAAACCCTTCCCTGAACTAAGAGCCTTAGTAATATTTAATCTATCAAAGATTTTATTCAAAGTTGAACAAACGACATCCGGATTAGAATATAAATTTGAAATCTCGCTTAAAGAGTCTATCTTTGGTATCATTGCAAGGGTTGTAATTATTTGTTGTTCTTATGTTTAGACACTTAAAGATACAAATAATTATCTTCTCTTGCAATTTTTATTTGAGGTTATATGTCTAATAACCAAGGTTATAAATCAACTAATCAACTATCCTAACTAGACAAAAGCTGACTAAAATTGTATAGTTTGTTTCAGTTGAGCACGTGGGAAACTTTAGCCCACGCCTGTGATCAAAGAACACAACCTTATCTGTGAAAAGAGAGAGAGAACTC
>CAZPRX010000305.1:1525-1811 GCA_964588835.1 uncultured Muribaculaceae bacterium | reverse complement strand
AACTGGTAGCTGACTCTTAGCATAAGCGGGAAGGTGGGGAGTTTGAGGAGGCCGGTGTATTGGGTTGAAAAATTGTCGGCACTAACCTCCCTCTGCTGGTAGGTGAAGGTTTTTGCAAATGGTAGGGCGGTCATGATTCCCAGCTTGAGATTTTCTCTGAATGTTTTGTCTAATGTGAAGATATAGAGGGCTCCTGATGAGGTACTCTCCTGGATGTTGCGCTTTTTGGTTGAGTACTGGAGGGTACCGGAGAGTGCAAGGTCTTGCCTAAATGAGAGTACCGATG
>CAZPRX010000305.1:735-1515 GCA_964588835.1 uncultured Muribaculaceae bacterium | reverse complement strand
TTCAAATACCAGATTTTGCCTGTTTTGTATGCCCACTTGTTTTGCCAGTGTGTTTGCGGTGGTGGATTGGTTGTAGAGCCTTGCGGAGGTGCTGATTGCCAATGGTCCCCATTTAATGGACCCAGAGAATTGCATGCCAATCTGATGAATATCACCCAGGTTCTGGAGCTGAGTCTCAAAAAGGGGACCCTCTTTCAAAGTAGTGAGGTTGTTTATGGCATTGCCGATTTTTTCATAAAATAGTCTGTAAGAGATAAAATTAACACCAAATCTGATGGAGTGCTCGGCGTAAATATTGCTCCTTAACTCCGGCTCCAGAAGTGGATTCCCTTTTCGCACTGAAAATGGGTTATCTAAATAAGTATCGGGGTTAAGTTGGTAAACGTTGGGGCGGTTGACCGAGCGTCGGTATGAAAAGAGGAGGCTCTGTTTTGTGTTTATATGATATTGAAAGGTCAGATAGGGTAAAACCGATAGCTCTCTTGCATATTCTGCCCTAAGTCCAAAGTTGAGGTTGTATTTTGTCTTTTTGTAGTTAAGACTCCCGTAGAGTGCGTATTCGTTTTGCATAGACCAGAATCTTGTTCTCAGGCCGGTGCTTAGCAAAATATTTTCTCCGATGGGGCTGATGAGGTCGGCCTTAATGGTTGTTGAGATCTGCTCGGTTTGTTCGGCAATGAAGATGGGAGGAGTAGCGGCATCAGTTAGATATGAGACACAATTGTCCGATTTTAGAATTGAATTGCTGAATTTTATTGAAAATAACAGGAAAAAACTCGA
>CAZPRX010000305.1:0-725 GCA_964588835.1 uncultured Muribaculaceae bacterium | reverse complement strand
GCTCTTGCCCCACTCTGTTGAAGAGATGCTTGTAATAGATTGAGTTATAAATATTCAGGTTTTTATCCCTCTCCTCTCGCTGCTTTAAATGGGTATAGGACGAGTCGGCTTCAACACTGATTGTAATTGGGCCGTCCTGCTCGTATGAGTAGGGATTAATTGAACCATAGTAACTTATAATACTTCTGGGTGTAGCCTGATAATCTGCTCCGTAGTGGAATTTGTGAGAGAGGTTCTTTTGCCTCACCTGCTCTACAGATGTGATGATTTTGTGTTTGCTGCTACCCATGATTTGCCAGTTGTAGGTTTCGTCAATATTTTCAAAATTGATTTCACCGTTGTATGATGCGTAAAGGGTGAGTTTATCTGATACATATTGAAGATTGAGTGTGGGAAAGGAGTAAACTATGGACTTTGAGGTGGGCAGCTCTGTGAATAGCTGGCCGCTGAATCCATTTTCCTGACTCTTTTTCAGAATAATATTTATAACGCCGGTTGCACTGCCGTCATAATTTGATGGCGGGGTGTTGAGTATCTCAACCTTATCTATCTGGGAAGGGTTAAGCTGGCTTATAAAGCTTCTGTCGCGCTCTTTGCCGTTTACAAAAAGAAGTATGTTTGAGCTGCCCTCAAGCGAAATGTTCTGCTTCAAATCCACCTGTATGCCTGGGATATGCCTGAGCATATCGGGGGCGCTTCCAGAGGCGGAGAGGATTGTGTTGTTG
>CAZPRX010000304.1:0-1825 GCA_964588835.1 uncultured Muribaculaceae bacterium | reverse complement strand
ACGCTTTTCAAAAAATCCAACACTCAATGGAAGAACTTTTTTAATCCTTTTGCAATTTCAATAGTCAAAGAGGTATGAAAGAAAAATTTAACATGGACAACAGAAATCTGAAGGAGAACCCATACGGTATCCCTGACGGTTACTTCAGTTCATTGCAAGACGCAATATCAGATAAGATCTCTACAAAAGGGCAGAAGCCCTCATTCTGGAAAATCGCCAGGCCACAGCTTGCCCTTGTCTCAACATTTGCCGTTGTGTTTCTAATAGCATACGCCACAATTAACATCTTCTCTCCGGCTGAGAAGCATAATTCACTATCCGGGTCAGAGAATCAGTTAGAAGAGATATATGTAAAGACAAGTTTTGTCGACTTTTATGACTCCTCATCTGACACCCTTTTTACAGAGGATGAAAAAGAGGTAGACCCTGAAGAGATTATGGAATACCTTAGCTCTAATACAGGATTAATATATTTAGCATCAATAGAATAAATTGAAATGAAAAAGTCAGTTTTAACCATACTTTTAGCAGTACTTAGTCTTGCGGTTTATGCACAGCCACAGCCGCAGAACATATCTGAGCTCCCTCTGGATCAAGACCAGAAGCAGAACCGGTACGAGCAAATTCAGAGCGCAAAAATAGCCTTCTTTACAACTGAACTTGAACTATCTCCAAAAGAGGCAGAAGAGTTCTGGCCCATTTATAATAATTTTTGGAAGGAGCGTGAAAAATCATACAGAAGAATCCAGGGAAACCTAAAAAATATTGACAAAGCCATATCCGGAGAAGACAAACTCTCTGATGCCGAGTTTAAGACTCTTATGGAGAAATATATTTCAGAATTCTCATCAGAGGGTGATATCTACAAAAACTATCATGCTCAGTTCTCAAAAATACTTCCCCAGGTGAAGGTGGCCAAGATTTACGTTACCGAGGAGAAGTTCAGAGTTAAGATGATCCATCAACTAAGACGTGGCAGCGGACCGGGAGGACAAGGTCAGAACTTGAGATAAAAATCGGAAGTGAGTTTACGATACTCGTCTGAGAATAAACCATTGGGGCTCTTCTGTACGGAGAGCCTCTCTTCATTTATGAGCCCCCTGCTCACTCGGGAAAACTCCATCATTACCCTTTTGGGCGCATCACCCTCTATAGTACTAACCCTGCAAATCCTTACCATAAAAAATCCCTTTGCACAGGCAATAGTCACAAACTCTCTCTCTGCCTCAATTGGTAGAATTACAGAAAGAGTACCCCTATCTGAAATCAAATCTGCCGAGCAATCCACCAGTTCATTAAACGACAGATTGTCAGTATGCCTTGCATTGCTCCTTCTGCTGCAGGGAGCCTTTAGAGAGTTATTAAAGTATGGAGGATTTGATACTATAAGATCAATCTTCATTGTAGAAGAGAGTTGAAACTCCCTTAACGAAAGAGGCAATGATTCTAAATTATCGCACCAGGGAGATTCTCTGAAATTATCCCCCGCCTCTTCAGCAGAGGGGCTATCCGGGTCTATACCTGTAATCCGGGCCTCAACACCACTAGTCGCTAATCTCTGGGCAACCATAAGAGCAATCACTCCGGTACCGGTTCCCACATCCATAACTTTGAAAGATTCATCCAGGCCATCTGCAGAAGGCAAAGAGCACCATGCGCCAAGAAGTACACCATCTGTGTTTACCTTCATGGCACTCTTCTCCTGCGTCACCGCAAATTTCTTAAAGAAGAAACGACCCATCTTTCATCTCCATGATTCTGTCGCTCATTGCAGCCAGATCCCTGTCGTGGGTAACAATAATAATGGTTTGACCATATTTCTCTC
>CAZPRX010000303.1:0-1830 GCA_964588835.1 uncultured Muribaculaceae bacterium | reverse complement strand
GAAGGGCGACACTGCTGGAAAAGGAGTTGAACATCAAAACATTTGGTGATATGCTCCTTTTTTTCCCTTTCAGATATATCGACAGAAGCAGAATATATACTATCAGCGAAGTAGAGGCATCGATGAGTTATATTCAACTGCGAGGACGAATAAACAGGATAAATATATTGGGAGAGAAGGGACCGGGCAGAAGGCTTGTTGCTACTCTTACAGACCCCACAGGATCAATTGACCTTGTATTTTTTCAGGGAATCAAATGGATGAAGGAGAGAATCAAACTTAATCAGGAGTATATTGTATTCGGTAAACCTACAGTTTTTAATCAGAGTATTAATATAGTTCATCCTGAGGTTGACTCTTCAACAGAAGAAAATCCATTCTATGTTGGTAATATGATTGGGGTTTACTCATCCACCGAGAAACTCAGAAGCGGCGGAATGAGTAATAAGGTCTTTGCAAAACTTCAGGCCACTCTTTTAAAGCAATGTAACGAAGGAATAAGGGACACTCTTCCTGATTGGCTCACAAATGAAAAAAGGCTGATGCCTCACAGAGAGGCATTACATAACATCCACTTTCCATCAGATATAAAAAAGCTCGCATCCGCACAATTCAGACTAAAATTTGAAGAGTTATTCTATTTGCAGGTCTCACTATTAAGGCAAAAAAGTGTTAGAGAAAGAAGTGTTAAAGGTATCTATATGCCTAAAGTCGGCGAATATTTCAACAGATGCTTTTCAAATATCCCGTTTGAGCTAACCAACGCTCAGAAGAGAGTAATCCGGGAGATAAGGGATGATTTCAAATCGGGCAGACAGATGAACAGACTCCTGCAGGGTGATGTAGGTAGCGGAAAGACAATGGTTGCAATTTTATGTTCTCTGCTTGCTGCTGATAATGGGCATCAATCATGTATAATGGCACCTACTGAAGTACTGGCTAATCAGCATTATAATGGATCATTAAAACTGTTCTCAGATACAGGAATTAAAACGGCTCTTCTTACAGGAAGTACAAAAGCAAAGGAGAGAAGGGAGATACTAGAGGGAATTGCAAATGGCTCAATTCATGTTTTATTTGGAACTCATGCTTTAATTGAAGATAGTGTTCAGTTTGAGAATCTTGGTTTTGCAGTCATTGATGAACAGCATAGGTTTGGAGTAGAGCAAAGAGCAAAGTTGTGGAGTAAGAATCCTGACATTATGCCACATGTCCTTGTGATGACAGCAACCCCTATCCCGCGTACTCTTGCAATGACACTATACGGTGATCTTGATGTTTCTGTTATTGACGAACTACCTCCCGGCAGGAAGAGTATAAGGACCATGCATACAACAGAATCATACAGAAAGAAGATTTATGAGTTTATGAAGGATGAGATATCAAAAGGCAGACAGATATTTATTGTTTACCCTTTGATAAACGAGAGTGAAACTCTTGATTATAAAAATCTTCAAGAGGGTTATGAAAATATTATTCGTGAATTCCCCGCTCCTCAATATGTTACAGCAGTTGTACACGGAAAACAGAAAAATGAAGATAAAGCATATGATATGGAATTATTTGCCTCCGGAAGGGCAAACATTTTAGTATCTACATCTGTTATTGAAGTGGGCGTGGACGTTCCTAATGCATCTGTTATGATGATTGAGAGCGCTGAGAGATTTGGTCTTTCACAGTTGCATCAGTTAAGAGGCAGAGTGGGCAGAGGCAGTGACAACTCTTATTGCATTTTAATGACCGGTCATAAACTCACAAAAGAGTCCAAACAAAGGATTGAGCTGATGTGCTCAACTCAGGATGGATTTGAACTGGCAGAGGCAGATATGC
>CAZPRX010000302.1:0-1847 GCA_964588835.1 uncultured Muribaculaceae bacterium | reverse complement strand
TAGTTGTGCCATCACAAGTAAAAAAGATGTAGTTTTTCATATATTGGTTCAAATTAAGTTAAGTGGTAAGCAATATAAGAAAAAAATCCCTTTTATGCAAATCAGAACTTATATCCAATGCGGATGTCCGGCCCCCAGAGGAACCTGTTTATCAATTTGGAATTTATATTAAGGTCCTTGAAAATGATATGCCCCTGATAGCTGCTCCCCAGTATTGCAAAAAAATTATTTTGTTTAAACAGAGAAAAGTCTGCTCCAATATATGTTCCAAACGAAACTCCAAATCCATCTCCCGGTTTGTGGCCGGAACTGAATGTGTATCCTGCATTCATTAAGAAGAAAGGGGAAACTTTTGCCTCGAGAAAATAGAACTTCATTCTTGCGTATACAGGGAAAATAAACCGGTCATAAGTGCCGTCTGTAACTCCCACTCCCACACCAGCTCCTATAGTCGAAAGTCTTGAAATTTTATAATCGTAATTAAAAGCCGCAATTCCATAATTGTGCCTCTCAACACCAACCCCTTTTACAAACCCCAGACATTACAAAATCACTGCTTTTCTGGGCAAATGAAATGCCAGAAACCATGATAACCGCAGCCAGTAATAAGAACCTTTTCATATTGTTAAACAATTATTGGTTTATGATCTGTCATCTCACAGACCTGTTCACAATGATGAGAGCGGCTATTACCCCGGGTACCCATCCTGCAAGAGTGAGGAGAAAAACAATAAGAACAGATCCGCATCCGTAGTCAATTACAGCTAACGGAGGGAAGAGTATACATATAAGGACTCTGAGAAATGACATAACTCCGCAAACTTAATAAAAAATTATCATAAAGGGTGTGTGAAGCAGAATCTTGCGCCATTTGTATAATCAGGATCAATCCAGATTTTACCACCCATCCTTGTTATTATCTGTTTGGAAATTGCAAGTCCAAGACCAGCTCCCTGGGTATAGTCATCCAGCTTCTCAAATCGCTCAAACAATCTGGATTGTTTTTCTTTTGGGATACCCTTTCCTGTGTCAGTTATTGTGAATAATACATCTCCATGTTCTGCCCTGAGTCTGTACTCAAGAGTTATTGTGCCTCTGTCTGTAAATTTGTTAGCGTTTGAAATGAGATTAATCAAAACTTGTGAGAGCCTGTGCAAATCGGTTTTTAATATTAATTCACCTGAATATGGTTTACATACATATTCAACTGTCTCTTTTTTCAGATGCTGAGTAGTTTGAAACAACCGGTCACAAAGCTCCTTAAGATTGATCTCTTTTATGTCCATCTCAAACTTGCCGGTATCCATCTTTGAGATATCAAGAATATCAGAGATAAGAGTGAGCAGCATCTCCGAGTTCTGGCTAATAACATCGCTGTAGCCCTCCCTGTCATTCTGAGTACATCTCTCTTCACACATAAGCTGTGAAAAGCCCACTATTGCATTAAGAGGAGTCCTGATTTCATGACTCATATTAGCCAGAAAGGCCGATTTCAATTTATCCCCCTCCTCTGCTCTTGTTTTAGCCTCCAGAATCTCTTTCTCATTTCTCTCAAGTGCTTTTCTGAGTTTTTTGTTTTTCATGTATACAATAGCAAGAAATACAACAAGTACAATGAGGATAATAACAATCAAAATGGCAAGAAAGAGAAAATGTTTGTACTGCTTTACCTGAGGGTCTTCGCTGTCAATTATGATACTATTTGAGGGCAGGAGATAACTCTCTACACCCATCTGCTCCATTTTTCTCTTATCAAAATTGTACTGTCCTTCATTTATAACAAATCTTACCTCTCCCTTATTACCTGAATAATACTGCTCTATTTGCCTTGCAACCTCTTTTGCATC
>CAZPRX010000301.1:0-1849 GCA_964588835.1 uncultured Muribaculaceae bacterium | reverse complement strand
TTGAGAAAGGTCTGATGAATCTTGACTGGAAAATGCAACCGGAAGAGCTCTATGAACCTATTGAGTATCTCATATCTATAGGAGGTAAGAGGTTGAGACCCAGATTGGCTATACTATGTTGCAATCTTTTTACAGATAATCTTGATAAATCTATTTTGTATCCGGCTCTTGGTCTTGAAGTATTTCACGGATTTACTCTGATACATGATGACATAATGGATGGTGCGGATATGAGGAGAAATCAGCCCACTGTTCATAAAAAATGGAACAGCAACATTGCAATTCTTTCAGGAGATGTTATGTGTATAAAATCATATCAGCTTATTGCAAATGCTCCTGTTGAAAAACTAAAAGAGGTCCTGGACATATTTTCAGAGACTGCATCTCAGGTTTGTGAAGGACAGCAGTATGATATGAATTTTGAAGAGGAGCCATTTATTACACTTGAAGACTATATGCATATGATTGGTCTCAAGACAGCTGTGCTTGTGGCTTGTTCTGCTAAGATGGGGGCGATAATCGGTGGTGCGGAAAAAATTGTAGCAGACGCTCTGTACAATTTTGCTTACAAGTTAGGACTGGCATTTCAGATAAAGGATGATCTTCTGGATAGCTTTGGAGACTCTGCAGTTTTTGGAAAAAATATTGGCGGAGATATTATGAATAATAAAAAGACTTGGTTGCTTGCTGAGAGTATGAAGCGAGCAACTGGTCAAGAGAGAGCAGAACTCGAGAGATTGCTGAAAAGTAAGGATTTGAAGAAAGAGGAAAAAGTTTCTGCTATGCAATCTTTGTACGTCAGACTGGGTGTAAAAGATGATGCAGGCAGAGCTATTGAAGATCTGCACAATGAGGCTTGGGGTAACCTGGAAAAGGTAAAGTTCAGCAAAAGACAACTGGACCAGCTCTCTGATTTTGCAAACTCTTTGCTGAACAGAGAGCGTTAATATCTGTTATTTAATCATGGATTCTACATTTATTGAGATAATGGCTCCGGCCGGTAATTTTGAGAGCCTTCATGCTGCTATTCAGGGGGGGGCAAACTCTGTGTATTTTGGAGTGGGCAATCTTAACATGAGGTCTCACTCGGCTAATAATTTTACTGCTGATTCTCTTAAAGAGATAGTGGATATTTGCAGTCAATCGGGCGTCAAATCTTACCTTACACTCAATATCGTCATATATGATGAGGATATTCAGCCTATGAAAGAGACCATTGATAAGGCTGTAGAGGCAGGGGTGTCGGCAATTATTGCATCTGATATGGCGGTAATACTTTATGCCAGAGAGAGAGGGATGGAGGTGCATATCTCAACACAACTGAACATGTCAAATATTCTAAGTCTTAAATATCACGCTCAGTTTGCAGATGTTGTAGTTCTGGCCCGGGAGTTGAATCTTAATCAAATAAGAGATATATCAGAGACAATAGTGAGAGAACAAATAAAAGGTCCGTCGGGGGAGCTGGTAAGACTTGAACTATTTTGTCATGGTGCTCTTTGTATGGCAGTCTCCGGAAAGTGTTACCTAAGCCTTCACGAATATAATGCTTCAGCAAACAGAGGCAGTTGCTATCAGATTTGCAGGAGATCTTACGAAGTTAAGGACAAGGAGACAGGAAATACTCTTGAGGTGGATAATAAATATATTATGTCACCCAAGGATTTGTCTACGATTCTTTTTGTTGATAAGATTATTGATTCCGGAATAAGGGTATTCAAGATAGAGGGCAGGGCAAGGGCTCCTGAGTATGTGAAGAGAGTGACATCGGCCTATAGAGAGGCTGCAGATGCTGTATGCGAAGGCAGGTACACGCCAGAACTTGCAAAAGAGCTTGAAGAGAGGGTGT
>CAZPRX010000300.1:0-1851 GCA_964588835.1 uncultured Muribaculaceae bacterium | reverse complement strand
TCAAATATTATGTTTTTAATCATATTTTTTTTGCAAATATGGCTCATTTATCAAGAATTGAAAAATCATACGGATACTTGTAAATTCCCTTATCTGTAATAATTGCAGTAATTAGTTCAGAATCTGTAATATCAAAAGATGGATTAAATGTGTTTATATTTTTTGGAGCCATTCTCTTACTAAACCACATTTCAGTGATTTCTGAACCGTCTCTCGTTTCAATTGTAATACTATTACCATCAGTAGTTTTATTATCAATGGTGCTCTCTGGCCCTAAAACATAAAATGGTATATTGAAATGTTTTGCAAGAATAGCTATGGAAGAGGTACCTATCTTATTCGCAACATCACCATTTGCAGCAATTCTGTCACATCCGGTCAAGACCACATCAATTTGTTTGCTTCTCATCAGTGTAGAGACCATATTATCACAAATAAGTGTAACATCGATGCCGTTTTGTAATAGCTCAAAAGCAGTCAGTCGAGATCCTTGTAAAAGGGGCCGGGTTTCAGGAACGTACACTTTAAAAGAGTAACCTTTTTCATTTCCAAGATATACTGGTGCAAGAGCCGTTCCATATCTTGCTGTTGCTAAATGGCCTGCATTACATTGAGTTAAAATATTATATTTAGGTTTAAGCAGAGAGAGAGCTCTGTTTGCAATGTTTAAAGACATATTGATGTCTTCATTTTTAATCTTGTGAGCCATAGATGCAAGTAGATTTTTGCTCTCTTCCAATTCAAAATATTCAACAGAAAATTTTGAATTAAAAATTTTTAAAACTCTTTCAGCAGCCCATTTTGAATTAACCGCTGTAGGCCTTGCAGAGCTGATAATATTTGAAATATTATCTAAATATAATGATGCATCAAGATAATTCTTACCATAAAACTTTTTGTAAAGCATCGCTATACAAGCAGCTGTAAAAACTCCAAGAGCAGGGGCTCCTCTTACTTTAAGTTTAATAATTGCATCAACAGCTTCTTCAATAGAAGTAATCATCAAAAACAACTCTTTATTGGGAAGTTGTGATTGATCAACAATTTTTATCCAGTCGCAATCAGATGGAAACTCAATTGAGTCATATCCTAAAGGAATTCTATTCATTTTTTGTGAACTTCCCTCTAAGTTCGTTTAGCTGTGTCATCTGTTTATAGGTAAAATGTCTAGGTTGAGAGCCTCTTGATTCCATAATATGTGAAATTTTACAATGAGCCTCTACAACTTCAGTTCTCCAGTAAGCCTCCTCAATGTTTTTGCCCCATGTAAGAAGACCATGATTTTGAAGTATTAAAACATTTTTACCTTTAGAAAGGGTTTCTACTTGTTCCAGAAGTTCTGCTGAACCAGGTGTATTATACTGAGCTAAAGTTAACTGGCCCATCCAGATTACAGCTTCTGCACTCATAGGTGTTGTTGGAACTATCTCGCTAAATGCATACGAGCATGTATATGGGGGATGAGAATGGACAATCCCTCCTACGTCAGGATTGTTATTGTAAATTGCAAGGTGAGTAAAAAGTTCTGTAGAAGCCTTTTTACTACCATAGATTTTGTTACCTTTGGAATCTACGATCACAAAATCTGTCTCGTTCAGTCCACTCTTTGAGTGCATTGAAGGAGTAATCATAAACAAATCCTCATCCAATCTTATGGATAAGTTTCCGCCATTCCCCTCCACAAAAGATTTCTGCCATAGAATCTCTGAATAGTATGATAAAGCAAAAGCTTGATCATAATACAGTTTTGGTATTGGTCTGGATTCTGCCATTTTGATTATCATTTACAAATTTTCAATCATAGACTTAAATAGAAGTGTCATTCTGCTGGAAGCGGCGTTTGCAGCCTTG
>CAZPRX010000299.1:0-1864 GCA_964588835.1 uncultured Muribaculaceae bacterium | reverse complement strand
AACCATTTTCTTTGGCAATTACTGTCATATCTGCAAGCTCTTTTTTTGCAGAAACAAGCGCGGGAGTCCATAATTGATTGAGAAGATTGTAAACATTCTCTTCTGTTTTTGCCATTCTTGACTCTAATTGATATTGAGCAAAATTTTCAAATCCTAGGATATTAGCTCTTTTCAATCTAAGTTCAATAAGTCTTTTGATAACCTCTTTATTATCAAAGTCGTTATTATTGTTACATCTATTGAGATAGGCATTCAAAATCTCTTTTCGCAACTCTCTGTTGTCAGCTTGTTGCAAAAAAGGTATTATACTCGGATTGTCAAGTCCAAACACCCATTTTCCAATTGTTGTTGAATCTCTTTCACCCCTTGCAGCAGCAGCAGCCTTCATAGCATCAGAAAGTCCGGCAAGTTCTGCTTCGTTATCAATAACTAATTTGTAAGAACCTGTTTCAGCAAGAAGATTTTGACCAAACTGCAACTGAAGTGCAGAAATCTCTTCATTGATTTTCTTTAATTCAACTTTTTTATCTTCAGAAAGATCTGCTCCGTTTCTCACAAAACCTTTATACATCTCTTCGAGAAGTCTCATTTGTTCTGAGTCAAGTCCAAGTGAATCTTTTTTATTATAAACTGATTTAACTCTTTCAAACAACCCCTGGTTAAGGCTGATTTCATTAAAGTGTTTGCTTCTTAAAGGAGAAAGTTCTTTCTCTAAAGCTAATACTTCATCATTTGAATCAGTGCCGCTAATGTTTGAAAAAACTGGTGAAATCTTGTCAAGGAGAGCCCCTGCATTATCATATGCAAGAATTGTATTTTCAAAATTTGCCGCCTCTGTGTTGTTTACAATAGCGTCAATTTCTGCCTTGTGCTGATTCATTGCTTCAACAAATGCAGGCATAAAATGCTCAATTTTAATTTTTTCAAACGGAGGGATTCCGAATGGAGTATTCCACTCTTCCAAAAGAGGATTCGTTTCCGTTTTGGGCCCGCAAGATGTTAACAGCGCACCGGCAGTAATCATAGCGAATAGAAGTTTTTTCATAGATAATAAGTTATTATTGTTACTAATTAGCCAAGGTAAGATTTAAGCAGTTTGCTTCTTGCACTGTGTCTAAGTCTTCTGATTGCTTTCTCTTTAATTTGTCTTACTCTCTCTCTCGTTAAACCAAAGTGCTCACCTATCTCCTCAAGAGTCATTTCTGTAGTTCCAATGCCAAAAAAATACTTAACAATATCCCTTTCTCTTTCTGTTAAAGTTGATAAAGCCCTCTCAATTTCTTTGTTTAAAGACTCATTCAGGAGTCCCCTGTCTGCATTAGGAGAATCAGTGTTAGGTAGAACATCAAGTAAATTATTATCCTCTCCGTCAACAAAAGGTGCGTCCACAGATACGTGCCTACCTGATACTCTGAGTGTATCAGCGATTTTCTCTCTAGGTATATCAAGAATTACAGCTAGCTCTTCAGGAGAAGGCAGCCTCTCATTCTCTTGTTCAAATTTTGAAAGAGCTTTGTTGATTTTATTAAGAGAACCTACCTGATTAAGAGGGAGCCTGACAATCCTGGACTGTTCAGCAAGAGCTTGAAGAATTGACTGTCTGATCCACCATACAGCATATGAGATAAATTTGAACCCTCTTGTTTCATCAAATTTTTCAGCTGCTTTAATAAGGCCTAAATTGCCTTCATTAATAAGGTCCGGTAGACTTAGCCCTTGGTTTTGATACTGTTTAGCAACAGAAACCACAAAACGAAGGTTAGCCCTGGTAAGTTTTTCCAAGGCTTCCTGATCTCCTTTTCGTATTCTTTGTGCTAACTCAACTTCGTCTTCTACAGTGATGAGTTCCTCTCTACCAATTTCT
>CAZPRX010000298.1:0-1878 GCA_964588835.1 uncultured Muribaculaceae bacterium | reverse complement strand
GGGCTACTGGAAGTAGCGGGTCTTGAGCCAGGTTTTGTACATTGGGTCGAGGAAGTGGTTTCCTTGTTTGGTGAATTCGATGATCTCTTTCTTTTTGAGGGCGTCTTTGATGCGGTTGACGTTGGCGGAGGACTGGAGGTTGTAGTTTTCGAGGGTCTCCAGTGCGCTGAAGCGTTCGACGCCGTCGAGGATGGCTTTCAGGAAGCTGATCTGGTAGTTACTCAGGCGGGCGGTCTGCAGGCGGAATCGGTATGAGTGGAGCTCCATCAGTAGTTCGAAGGCCTGGTTGATGATGGCTTCTGTGAGGTAGCCGCGTGTGAGTCCGTAGGCGATGTCGGCTAACTGCTGTGTGTACCAGGGCTGGCCCTCGGTGAGGGTGTAGATGTGGAGGGCGAGTTCGCGCGGAACGACTCGTCCGGCTTTGAGAAAGCTACGGATGATGTATTCGGTGAAGTGGCGCTCCTCGATTTTGGTGAAGCGGATGCGTTCGGCCTGGTTGTAGAAGAATTTGATTTCGTCGAAGATGACGCGCATGGCGTTTACGAAGGAGCCTGAGAGGATTAGTGATGTGTTTGGGTGTTGCCTGTCTCCGCACTCTTTTTCCATGCTTTTGAGTGGGATGTCCGGATCGTCGAATTTTAGAAGTTCCTGGAACTCTTCAAAGTATAGAATCAGGTTGGTTTGGGCTGCTTCGGCTCGTCGGTTTGCCTCTTTTAGGAATTCTCCTGCCGACGTGATTTTTGGTCTTTCGTGCGGGGGAACGGGGAGGATGGCTTCGAGTGCATCGGAGCATTTTTTAATAAGGTGTGCGTCAGTGCGGACATTGAAGAGGTTTATGTTGCAGAGGCGGTATTTGAAGCCGTCGTGTCTGAGTCTCTCTAATGTGTACTGGATAAGGGATTGTTTTCCGCTTTTGGGCGGTTCGTAGATGGCTGCGCATCTGTGTTCTTTGATTGCTTTGTAGAGTTTGTCGCTCTCTGTATTTCTTGGGATAAAATCGCTTCCCGCTACAATCGTGTTGTAGATGAATGGTGAGTCCATGGTTTTAGGTTTAAGTAATAAGGGTGTTACAAATTTAATAAATATTTTAAGATGTCAAATTTTTTGAATGTAAATCAAAGTGTTTTGGAGAATAAAAAAGTTTGATTATATTTGTCGTCCCAAAAAGCAAATGATAAGATTGTCAAGCTTTTGATTAAGAGTTACTTATGGTAACCGCTTGCAGTCAATAACTATAATATTTATATACATGTACGCAATTGTAGATATTGCAGGACAGCAATTTAAAGTAGAAAAAGAGAGTAAAATCTTTGTTCATCGTCTTCATGCAGATGAGGGTGCTTCTCTTTCGTTTGAGAAGGTTCTTCTGATTGATAACGACGGTGCAGTGAAGGTGGGCGCTCCTTATGTTGAGGGTGCGGTGGTAAAGGCTACGGTTCTTGAGCATCTTAAAGGCAAGAAAGTTATTGTCTTCAAGAAGAAGCGCCGCAAGGGCTATATTAAGAAGAATGGTCATCGTCAGTATCTGACAAGGATTCAAATTGAGGAGATCGCTTAATTACTAACCAACAACAGAAAAACATTTAGATTATGGCACATAAAAAAGGCGTCGGTAGTTCCAAGAACGGACGTGAATCACACAGTAAACGACTGGGCGTAAAATTGTTCGGTGGTCAGTATGCTAAGGCCGGTAACATTCTGGTTCGCCAGAGGGGTACTGTTCATGTAGCAGGCGAAAACGTGGGAATGGGAGTGGATCACACCCTGTTTGCACTTGTTGACGGTGTTGTTACTTTCAAGAAGAGAGTTAACAATAAATCGTATGTATCTGTACTTCCTCAGCCAAAGGTTGAGGCGTAGTTTTTAGACACAACGTAA
>CAZPRX010000297.1:0-1881 GCA_964588835.1 uncultured Muribaculaceae bacterium | reverse complement strand
GCTTTGAAGTTGTACTGAAGTATAGAGACCAGAGCATCAGAAGTGACGAAACTGAAGTACCGGTAAAGTACAGGGAGGATGGCGAAATAAGGACAAAGAGTAAATATATCAGAGGAAGAAGGAACTTATTTTTACCGGTAGAGAGGCTTTTAAGCCCGATAGCATACAATGACACAGCGTTGCACAAGAGAAAAATAGTAGAGATATACATTGACCACCTCTCTCGTATAGTACTGATATCTAAAAAGGAGATAAGTGCAGGAATCCAGTCTTCTTCAACTTTCAAATGAGGAACAAAGCCTGCAGATATCCAGGATAGCAGCAACAAAACAAACAAAGTTGCCGGACTTGTAAAAAAAGAGTATTTACTCCCTTTACTGTTCATTGTTATTCTTTATTCGAATATTTCAGGAGATCCTGTCCTAAATCGTCTCTGAAATATATCCCCTCAAAAGAGACCTTATTCATATTTTCATATGCTCTATCTCTTGCTGATTCTATGCTTTTTCCTGTCGATGACACAACCAAAACCCTTCCGCCGGAGGTGACGAGTGAACCATCTTTGCTTCTTGTTCCTGAATGAAACAGCAATGAATCTAAATTCCCGGTTATTTTGATGGGATAGCCCTTAGTGAACTCAGAGGGATAGCCGCCTGAAACTGCTACCAGAGCAAGCGAAAAGCTGTTTGAAATATTCATTTTTTCCTTTGACAGAAATCCCCCACCCATGGCGATAAAATGAGAAAGAAGGTCGCTCTCAATTCTGGGAAGAACGGCTTCCGTTTCAGGATCACCCATCCTCACGTTGTACTCAATAACATATGGATCTCCATTGCAATTCATTAATCCAAAAAATATAAACCCTTCATATTTTATCCCCTCTTTTGCAAGCCCTGTAAGTGTGGGCTTAATAACCCTCTCTTCAACCTTTTTCATAAAAGCCTCATCAGCAAAAGGCACTGGAGAGACAGCTCCCATTCCTCCTGTATTTGCCCCTGTATCCCCCACTCCTATCCTTTTGTAGTCTTTTGCATTAGGTAGCAACAGATACTCTTTACCATCAGTAAGTATAAAAACAGAGAGTTCAATACCATGAAGATACTCTTCAATTACAACCCTTTCACCTGCCTTACCAAATTTGCCTCCAAGCATCTCCTTAAGCTCCGTTACAGCTGTATCGAAATCTTCCGGTATCACAACTCCCTTCCCGGCTGCAAGACCGTCGGCCTTTAAAACATATGGTGGCGATAAGGTTTTCAGAAACGTAACAGCTTCATCAACACCTCCTTTTTGAAAAGTTTTAAATTTTGCAGTAGGAATTGACCACCTTGTCATGAAATCTTTTGCAAACTCCTTACTTCCCTCAAGTCTGGCACCCTCTCTTCCCGGACCTACGAAGATTCGGTTTTCAAGAAGACCGCGTTCATCAAGATAGTCTCTTAATCCATCCACAAGGGGGGTTTCAGGTCCTACAACCACTACATCAATATCATTATCTTTGATAAAGGAGGCTACAGATTCAAAATCACTTATGTCCAAAGCTATGTTCTCAGCAATTTGGGCAGTTCCCGGATTACCGGGTGCACAAAATAATTTACTAAGCAGTGGACTTTTTGATAACGAAAGAGCAAATGCATGCTCTCTGCCACCCGAACCTGTTACAAGGACTCTCTTCATAATGTATATACGGATTGTATTAAAGGAATATTAGGCAAAAATAATAATAAAAATTAACTTTGTGTTTTGTCAGAATCCCAAAAAATGAAACACATAACGGCAATATTGGCCTCTCTGCTTCTTCTATCATCCTGCAACCAGGGACTTATACCCAGGGGCAAGTTGTCAAAGATTATTTCTGACATATATCTTTCAGATAAGTAC
>CAZPRX010000296.1:0-1884 GCA_964588835.1 uncultured Muribaculaceae bacterium | reverse complement strand
GGATGCCAGCACAATTATATACATAGTCCTCGGACTCGGTGCATTAATATTGCAGTGGTACATGGATAAGAAGAAAAAGGAGCAGGCCAGGTTAAGACATGAAGATGATTATTATGAAGATATCAACGAAGATCTTCACAAAGAACCTTCACTTCATGATATCTTTCCATCCTTGCCAAACCTATTTGCAAGTGCTTCTGAGAAGCGTATCCTGCCTGAAGAGGAGGAGTCTGTAGAGATAGAGGTCCCCGCAAAAAGAGTTGAGTACACGATGATAGATATACCTGTTTCCGGGGAGACAGCCGGAGAGGAGATAACAGATGAGGGCATCAGTTCGTTCAGACACGAAAACAATGTCGCGAGGGAGCTCTCGGAAGAGAAAAGTGATGAGCCAGCAATAATTATAGATCCGCGAAATCTAGTTCTTTATTCAGAAATAATGACACCCAAATTCAGGGAGTAATTTCATTTTTAAGTAAATTTTTTTATCTTTGTAACAAAGAGTCCAGTCCTGCTGGATTCTTTTTTAATTTTTCAAGTTATGTCAAAAATACATTATTTAACTTCAGAGGGGCTGGAGAAACTCAAGGCCGAGTTTCATCAGCTTGTGTCGGTAGAGAGGCCTGCCATATCAAGACAGATTGCAGAGGCCCGGGACAAGGGAGATCTATCTGAAAATGCAGAGTACGATGCGGCAAAGGAGGCACAAGGTCTTCTGGAGCTCAAGATTTCTAAACTTGAGGACATGATTGCCAATGCACGGATAATTGACGAATCAAGAATCAATACAACTCATGTTCAGATCATGAACAAGGTAAGGTTGAAAAATCTCTCAAATAACACAGAGGTTGAATACACACTTGTGGGAGAGACAGAGGCAAACCTCAGGGAGGGAAAACTGGCTGCAGCTACACCTATCGGTAAATCACTGATTGGAAAGAGCAAAGGAGACATTGTGGAGGTTACAGTCCCTTCAGGAGTTGTAAAATTCCAGATATTAGAAATATCTAAATAAGATGCCATCAATATTTTCAAAAATTGCATCCGGCGAGATACCCTCATACAAGGTGGCTGAGGATAGTAATTACTTTGCTTTCCTGGATATTAACCCACTTGCTGAAGGTCACGTCCTTGTCATTCCTAAAAAGGAGACAGACTACATCTTTGACCTTGAAGAGGAGGAGGTTAAAGGACTTTTTGCATTTGCAAGAAGAGTTGCAAAGGGGATAAAAGAGGCTATACCATGCAAAAGAGTGGGTGTGGCAGTAATAGGCCTGGAAGTTCCTCATGCCCACATACACCTTATTCCAATTAATTCTGAGTCTGATATGGACTTTAGAAAACCAAAGCTAAAGCTGGAAAAGCAAGCAATGGAAAACACAGCAAACGCAATCGCTTCAAAAATTCAACTTTGACAACAGTTATGAGAAAACTTCTCTTATTATCATTTGCAGCTATCATTGCTGTATCATGCGCCTCTGACAAGGCAACCATAAATGCAAAAATTGATGGTCTGGAAAATGGCAAACTCGTGCTGAAGGTACTACGTCTTAATTCACAAAGCGTAGTTGATACAATAAAAACAGATGCAGAAGGCTCATTTATATACAGAGCAAAAAAGCTATCAGATATGCCAGAGTTTTATTATCTGTACTATAAGGATACAAAGGTGGCCTCTTTGATTCTGGAAGGGGGCGATAAGATATATTTAACAACAGATACTTTGGGAGCCAGTGTCTCAATTGAGGGCTCTCAGGAGAGTACCCTGTTGAACGAACTGGAGAAAGATCTTGCTGTAAAAGACAGAGAATTTGAAAAACTTCTTCTGGAGATGAACAACGCTATAGTTAGCAAGAACACTCTTCTTTCCGACTCGCTTAATTA
>CAZPRX010000295.1:0-1884 GCA_964588835.1 uncultured Muribaculaceae bacterium | reverse complement strand
TGCATAGTACTTCTCGCTCAGCGCAGAAAGGTCCTCAATCAGTTTATAGTACTCCTCAGATTCATAATCGGTTCTCTCCTCAAGCTGTTTATTATAATCAACTATTTGAGCCTCTATTTCGTGAAGATGGCTGAAGGCCTGAGAGGCCTCCTCAAAAACAGTCCGGCCATCTTCAGTCATTAAATGCTGAGGAAGATATGCGATAAGCGAATCTTTGGGAGCGGAAATGACCCCTTTTGAAGGATTCCTCTCCCCGGCAAGAATCTTAAGCAGTGTAGATTTACCTGCACCATTCTTACCCATTAGGGCTATCCTGTCATTATCGTTTATTACAAACGAAATGTTTTCAAATAACACTGTGCCACCAAACTCAACACTTAATCCGTCACAAGAGACCATTATACTTCCTTTATTTTTGAGGTGCAAAGATATTGTGTAATTTTGGGAAAACCCATTTTGATTTATGAAGACCAAATTTTACCTCACTTTGCTGGCGTTGATGATGTGTTTATTTCATCTTAATGCTCAGGATTTTAACACTCAATACAAAAAGCTGGATTCGCTTCCAAATATTTCCCGTCTGGTTCATAATGTAGCAATTTCTCCTAAATGGATTGATAGTTTGAACTTTACATATGAAATTAGAGAAAAGGAGGGTCTGAAAAAGTACAAAGTTAATGTGCTTACTAAATCGAAAGAGTTAATTTCTGAAGAGATAAAAAATCAGGATAGACTTACTCCACCTGTAAGAGGCTCTGTACGCTCAGATGTACCAAAGGTTTTTGTTTCACCGGACGGAAAATTAGAGGCCGTTATAAAAGATTATAATATTTGGTTAAGGATTGATAATAAAGATTTACAGCTAAGCTACGATGGAACTGAAAATCTGTTCTATTCACAGATTAACTGGTCACCCGATTCAAAGAAAATTGCGGCTATTCAGACACTTGAGGCCGAGAGACACCGTATTCCCCTGCTGGAATCGGCTCCGGCAGACCAGAAACAACCAAAGCTTCAGTGGAGAGACTACTATAAGCCGGGAGATGTTATACCAATGAATCGTCCTGCACTTTTTAACGTTGAGAAAGTTATAAATGGGAGAACAGGGTATGATGCAAAAATAGAAATAGACATTAGGGATTTCGCAAATCCATATCAGCTCTTTTTTAGAAAATGGTCAAACGATTCTGACTGGTTCAGTTTTGACTATAACGAGAGGGGGCATCAGGCATATCAGATTGTTAATGTTAATGCAGATACAGGAGAGACCAATATTGTTGTTGATGAGCGGTTTGATACTTTTGTACACTATGGAAGAAACTATATTTATTACACAAAAGATGGAGAGAGCCTTATTTGGTCCTCAGAGAGAGATGGATGGAGGCATTTATACCTGATTGATGCAGTAAACGGAATGGTGAAGAGACAACTTACAAAAGGGGAGTGGGTTGTAAGAGAGGTTATTGAGATAAATGAAGCGGAAAATTACTTATTGTTTTCTGCTAATGGTAAAAACAGAGGGGAGGACCCATATAATATTCATTATTACAGAATGAAGATGGATGGCAGCGGATTAACTGTATTGACCCCAGAAAATGCAAATCACAGAGTTACCTTCTCTCCTGATAAAAGGTATTTCACAGACATTTACTCCCGTCCAGACATGGAGCCCATATCGGTGCTCCGTTCGGCAAAAGATGGGTCGGTTTTAATGGAGCTGGGCAAGGCCGATATATCGGAGTTGGAAAAATTTGGATGGACCAGACCGGAGGTATTCTCTGCAAAGGGAAGAGATGGGAAAACCGATATCTGGGGGACAATTTACCGCCCTTCAAATTATGATCCTCAAAAAAAATATACGGTTGTAGAGTATATCTATACAGG
>CAZPRX010000294.1:0-1906 GCA_964588835.1 uncultured Muribaculaceae bacterium | reverse complement strand
AAGCACAAGATTTCACCAAGCTGCCTGTTAGTCAGGTGAGGGATAAGGATGGAAATTGGCTTATAGTAAGTGTGGCTATGCCGGGCAGAGTTCTTAAGGCAAGGCTGTGGAGAGCCGATGTTGGAAGAACACCTCTTTATCTGCTAGATACAGATTTCGAAGACAACACTCCTGAAGACAGAACAATTACCCATCACCTTTATGGTGGAGACCTGGAAAACAGGCTTAAGCAGGAGATGCTTTTGGGGATAGGTGGTATAAGAGCCCTGAGAATGCTTGGAATTGAATCAGAAGTTTACCATTGCAACGAAGGACATGCCGCATTTACTGGTCTTGAGAGACTTCGTGAATACATTAATGATAAGAATCTCTCTTACGGAGAGGCCCTTGAAGTTGTAAGAGCATCTTCTCTATTTACAACTCACACACCTGTCCCTGCAGGACACGACGCATTCCCTGAAGATCTGTTAAGGGGTTATATGTCACACTACCCTTCAAGATTGAAAATTTCCTGGGAGATGATGATGTCACTGGGTAAGATTGACCCTTCAAATCATGGAGAGAAATTCTCAATGAGTAATCTGGCATGCAACCTGTCACAAGAGGTAAATGGTGTAAGCTGGCTTCACGGAAAGGTGAGTCGTGATATTCTAGCCCCACTATGGCCGGGATATCTGCCTGAAGAGTTGCATGTAGGTCACGTTACAAATGGTGTACACTACCCTACATGGACATCCAGCGAATGGAAACAGATTCACTCAGAAGTTTTTGGAGATGACTTCCAGTCACACAACTACGACAAAAGCTGTTTTGAGGGAATCTATTCAGTTGATGACCAGAGAATCTGGTCTTTAAGGAATAAACTCCGAACAAGACTTATAAATAAGATAAAAGAGACACTCTCAAATCCTGTCTCCACAGCACACTACACTCCTCAGCAAATTGTACAGATAAAGGAGAGTCTGAGAGATGACATTCTCACAATAGGATTTGCAAGAAGATTTGCGACTTACAAGAGAGCTCACCTGCTTTTTACAGACATTGCAAGACTGGATAAGATTGTAAACAACCCTAAACAGCCAGTGCAATTTATTTTTGCAGGGAAAGCCCATCCGGCAGATAAAGCCGGACAGGATCTTATCAGGCATATTGTAGAGATATCTTTGATGCCTCAATTCATAGGAAGGATAATCTTTGTGCCCGGTTATGACATGACAATTGCTAAGAGACTGGTTCAGGGTGTAGATATATGGATGAATACCCCTACAAGACCACTTGAAGCATCGGGAACCAGTGGAGAGAAGGCGGTAATGAATGGCGTAATGCACTTCTCTGTTCTAGACGGATGGTGGGTTGAGGGATACAAGGAGGGTGCAGGATGGGCACTCCCGATGGAAAAGACCTACGAAAATCAAAACTATCAGGACGAGCTGGATGCTGCCACTATATACAATATGCTTGAGAACGAGATTGCACCTGTATTCTACGATTCAGACAAAGATAGCGGGGTCCCAAGATATTGGGTAAACATAATAAAAAACACTATTGCAAAGGTTGCCGGAAACTTCACAACAAACAGGATGATAACAGACTATGTGGAGCAGTACTACAAGCCTCTCGCAAAAAGACATGCCAGAGTTGTTTCAGATGATTACGCCTTTGCCAGGGAGATGGCTTTCTGGAAGAGGAAGATGCGTACTGAATGGCCTCACATAGATGTCAAGAGCATAAACAAACCTGATAATACAAGGTTAAATCTCTCCATTGGAAATGAATATCATGCAGAGGTTACCCTCTCGTTAGGTTCTCTCTCTACAGATGAAGTGGGAGTTGAATTTGTACTGGCAACTTTTGATCAGACTCAAAAGCGAATGGTTATTGCAGAAAGACACGAATTTTCACCTGA
>CAZPRX010000293.1:0-1940 GCA_964588835.1 uncultured Muribaculaceae bacterium | reverse complement strand
ACATATTGAGAGAAACTCAATGCTCTTGTTTATGATTCCAGCAGACAGTAAAGATATTAAACAGGAGTATAAGATTCTTCTCAATGAGCTCAAACAATTCAATCCTGAGCTACTTGATAAAGAGCGGGTTCTGGCAATTTCTAAATCCGATATGCTCGATGATGAACTTATAAAAGAGGTTAAGAAAACTCTTCCACGTAAAATTCCCCATATTTTTATATCTTCGGTGACTGGAAATGGCATAGTTCAGCTAAAGGACATGCTTTGGGATTTGCTCAATAAAGAGCTCTAAAAATCTATACAAATGCTTGACAAGATAGAGGAACTGGACAGGAACCTCTTCCTGTTTTTAAATAATCACCACACCGGTTTCCTTGACTGGGTAATGACCCTTTTCTCTGCCCGGCTTCCATGGATGCCGCTATATCTTGCTATACTCACATGTGCCGTTTGGTCTTGTGGCATAGAGAGCAGAACTGACCCTGACAATGTAATTAGACGAAGAATCGTTTTCAGGAGACGTCAGAAAAGGGTTATAATAACGTTAATCTTCGCTCTAATTATAACCTTTTTTATAACTGATTTTTTTTCAAATCAGATTAAGTACCTTGTTGCCAGACTGAGGCCGGGATGGGATCCCTTAACATGTAACCTTGCAAGGGTTATTGAGAATAACCGGTTTAGCTACAGCTTTGTTTCTAGCCATGCAGCAAACGTATTTGGGTTTGCAATGCTTTCTTCCGCAATTTTCAGAAGAAAATGGTTCACCATTCTGATCTTTTTGTGGGCTTTCATTGTTTCATACAGTAGAATTTATGTGGGAAGGCATTACCCCGGGGATGTTCTCTTTGGTGCGCTGTTCGGTTTAGCAGTAGGTTACCTTGCATACAAAATTATTCAAATCATAATTCAGAAAGATGTACTACATAATTGATAAAAATACAGATCCTTGGTGGAATCTGGCTGCTGAAGAGTATCTTTTCAAAAATATGGATAAGCCCATATTCAGATTATGGCAAAATGAAAACGCCATAATTATAGGCCATCACCAGAATGCTTTTGCTGAGATTAATACTGATTATGTAAGACAAAAAGGTATAAAAGTGGTGAGAAGACTTACAGGAGGAGGGGCTGTTTTCCATGATTTAGGTAATGTGAATTTTACTTTTATTGACAATGTAAGCGTTAACGAAGATAGTGCATCAATGTTTGCCCGTTTTACACTTCCAGTAATAAATGCTTTAAGAGAGCTGGGAGTTAATGCTTATCTTGAAGGACGAAACGACCTTCTTATTGATGGCAGAAAATTCTCCGGAAACGCTGTTGCCAGATTTAAAAACAGATTACTCCAGCATGGGACTCTTCTCTTCTCTGCCTCAATGGCAGACCTGTCCAATGCATTGGCATCAAGACCGGAAAAATTCACAGGAAAATCTGTTCAGTCAAACAGGAGTCGAGTGACAAACATCTCTGAACATCTCGAGAAACCTTTAACAATTGACCAGTTTATTGAGCACATACATAATTTTGTAGCAGGTGAGGGATCCGGGTATGTTCAATACACATACTCAGATGAAGATATTAAAGCTATAAGCAATCTTAGAGAAACCAAGTACTCTCTTGACAGCTGGAATTATGGTAAGTCTCCTGCATACTCGTATTCAAAGGTTCTCAAGTTCCCAGCAGGCCTTTTGGAAATCTATCTCCAGGTAAATGGTGGAATAATTGAAGAAATAAAGATTTATGGTGACTATTTTTTCAATAAAGACACCTACGAACTTGAGGATATTATAAGGGGCTGCAAACACTCACACAATGCAATTAAGGAGAGGGTAGAAAAGATAAACCTCTCCGACTACTTTTCAAACATAGAGGGAGAGGAGTTTTTATCTTTATTCTGGGAGTAGTTTAGGGCCTATGGCTCTTTTCTCTTCTCTTTT
>CAZPRX010000292.1:0-1948 GCA_964588835.1 uncultured Muribaculaceae bacterium | reverse complement strand
CTGTTGCTGTATCTGCTACTGGGCATGGTGAGTACTGGATAAGAAGAGTTGTTGCCTATGATATCTCTGCTCTGATGGAGTATAAATCTATGTCTCTTGAAAACGCATCTTATGAAGTTATCTTTAATAAAATTGATCCAATGGGAGGTTCAGGGGGTGGTATTATTGCTGTTGACAGAGAGGGAAATATATCAATGACTTTTAATACAGCTCTAATGCACAGAGCTTGGGCAACATATAAAGGTGATTCTGGAGTAGGTGTTTTGAAAGGAGAGGATGTAGCAATTTCAATTAAATAGTTTTATGAAAAAGTTGAAAATAGGATTACTTACTAAGGTAATAATTGCAATCTTTCTGGGAATTTCTACATCTTACTTTTTACCTGTGTCTGTAATTAAAATATTTGTAACAATTAATTCAATATTTGGGAATTTTCTGGGATTCGTGATACCGCTAATTATACTTGGGCTTGTTGCTCCAGGCATTGCTGATTTAGGCAAAACAGCCGGAAAGTTACTGGCTATCACTGCTTTGATTGCATACGGTTCAACAGTTGTTGCCGGGGTATTTTCTTTCTTTACAACAAAATGGTCTTTACCTCTGCTCATTAATCGAAGCGAGAACATTATTTCATTTAAAGAGTTAGCTGCTAAATCTATTCCTCATTACTTCACAGTAGACATGCCTCCACTTATGACAGTAACATCAGCCTTGATATTCGCATTTGTTCTTGGCCTTGGAGTCTCTTCCATGAAAACAGATTTCATAAAAAATATTCTTTCTGAATTCAGAGAGCTCGTTACATCAATCATTGTTAAAGTAATTATTCCTCTATTACCTCTATATATATTTGGCATTTTTCTAAAAATTGCCGCAGAAGGACAGGCTGCGATGATTTTGTCTTTATTTTTTAAAGTAATCATTGTGATATTTGTTATGCACATATTATTACTATTAATTCAATTTTCAATAGCAGGAGTTATAACAGGTAAAAACCCTATAAGAGCCCTTCTTAATATGCTACCAGCATATATGACAGCCCTAGGAACTCAATCGTCAGCAGCAACAATCCCGGTAACCTTGGCTCAGGCCAAAAAAAATGGTGTAGAATCAGAATTGGCAGATTTTGTGATTCCCTTGTGTGCTACGATACACTTATCCGGCAGCATGTTAAAAATAGTATCTTGCGCTTTTGCTATTATGTGGATGATGGAGATGCCTTATACAGGTGAGATGTTTATTGGATTTATTTTCATGCTTGCTATAACAATGGTTGCTGCTCCAGGAGTACCAGGAGGTGCAATCATGGCTGCAATTGGAGTATTACAGTCTATTCTTTTATTTAATGAGCAAGCTATAGGGCTTATGATTGCTCTATATATTGCAATGGATAGTTTTGGAACAGCATGCAATGTTACGGGAGATGGAGCTATTGCAATGGTCGTTAATAAAATAAATAAAAAAATTACCGTCCGGAATACTTAATCAAATCTGATAATTCTGTTATAAACTGCACATTTTTAGAGATCTCTTCAATATTTAAGTGCATTCTGTATCTCCAGTAGTGTTTTGGGTTTGCTGGAATATTAATTCTTTCCATATGTGGGTTTTCTCTTCGCAGACTTGGTGATATTGATAACCAGTCTTGTAAAGGGAATATAGCAAGCATTGAGTTAGAAGTAAGGTGATTATTGATAATTATCTTACAAATCCATGGTTCACAATAGTATGGGGCATCTCCCTTTTCATGAAGAATCGTTTTGAAATATTCATTTGAAATGCTTCTGTCCTCTTCCCACCATCCTCTAATTGTACTGGTGTCATGTGTTCCTGTTGTGCAGACTGATAAATATGGGTATTCTGTTGTCTTACCAAATTTAAACTCAGGATTCTTTGGCATACGTTCAATCTCCAATGAAAGTATGCTCAAAGAGTTCATCACAGATGG
>CAZPRX010000291.1:0-1955 GCA_964588835.1 uncultured Muribaculaceae bacterium | reverse complement strand
AGAAAGACAAAGACAAGATAGCCGGCCACTCCCCCACGGGATTTACCACTCCAATCATTTGGGTGCCCCTGTTTCATTTATCCTGTTGTTGATAAAGTGATAAAAGTCATTGAATGTTTTAATTCCCACGAAATCCTTGGCTACAACAGTAAATCCAAAATTGTGCTCAATGAGTACCACCATATCCACAAGGTCAAGGCTATCCAGATCAAGTGTCTGCATTAAAGGAGCCTCAGGGACTATTTTCTCAACATCCACTTCAAATTCCTCAGCCAAAACGCTGTTTATTTTATCTATTAGTGCTTGGTCAATCATCTGGTCTAGGTCTAATTACTTAATATTTTTTATTATGAGTGTTGAGTTTGTTCCTCCAAAACCAAAAGAGTTTGAAAGGAACGTTTCAAATTCAAAGTTAACTAACTTATTGTTAATATTCAGTTTCTCTGAAGCTTCATCAGGCTTTTGAAAATTTATTGTAGGTGCAATGAAGGAGTTCTTCATCATTAGTATTGAATAGACAACCTCACTTGCACCGGCCATCCACATTTCGTGACCAGTCATACTTTTTGTTGAGCCCACATAAGGTCTTAAATCTCCAAATACTTCACTTATTGCCTTTGCTTCGTTAAAATCCCCTACTGGAGTAGATGTTGCATGTGCATTTACATACTGAATCTCTGAAGGTTTAATATTGGCCTGTCTAAGCGCCATCTCAAGAGATCTTCTGGGGCCATCAATATTTGGGACAGAGATATGGTCTCCGTTTGAAGAGAAGCCGTATGCTGTAATTTCAGCAAGTATTGGCGCACCCCTTTTTACAGCCGATTCGTAACTCTCAAGAATCAAAGTTGCAGCACCACCACTAGGTACCAATCCGTCTCTGTCTGCATCAAAAGGTCTTGAAGCGGCCTGAGGATTGTCATTTCTTACCGAGAATGCGTTCAATCCGTCAAAACTTGATACAGCATATGGATTAACCTCTTGTGCACCTCCACAAATTATACAGTCCTGAAGACCATTTTTGATCATTATATAACCCATTCCTATTGCATGAGAACCGCTTGCACAAGCTCCCGCAATAGTCAGGTTAATACCCTTAAGTCTATATATCACAGAGAGATTCATGCTCACTGTCGAATTCATGGATTGGAATACAGAGCCAGATCCCACAAGCGTTGTATTCTTCTTCTCCCTGATAACGTCAACTCCGTCAATTACAGCCTGAGCACTACTGTCATTCCCATAAAGAATGCCCACCTCTCTTGAATCAAGAAAAGCAGAGTCAATCTTTGCATTAACAAGTGCCTCTTCAGTTGCAATATAAGCGTATGAAGCCTCTTCAGACATGGACAATCTCTTTCTTCTGTCGAGCCTTTTTGAAAGATCCGGTTTGGGTAAAATACCTGTGAGAAACGAACGAAATCCCATCTCTTCACGCAAGGGATCAATTCCAACTCCTGATTTACCGTTTTTCAAAGACTCAAGCACAATTTGCAGGTCCTGCCCAATGCAAGAGTAAATGCCCATCCCTGTAATTACTACTCTAGCCATATTTCTTTAAGTATAAAGACCTCCGTTTATTGATATTATTTCACCGGTTATGTAAGATGCCTCCGGAGATGCAAGGAATCCTACGAGAGAGGCAACCTCTTCTGGTTTGCCGAATCTCTCAGCCGGTATCTGTTTTTTCAAAGCGGCCTCATCAAGGTCAGCCGTCATATCACTCTTGATAAAACCTGGCGCCACACCATTAACGGTTACCCCTTTTTTTGCCACCTCTTGAGCTAGTGCCTTAGTTGCAGCAATAACCCCACCCTTTGCAGCTGAGTAATTTGTCTGCCCGGGCAGTCCCTTTATTCCGGAAAGAGAGACGATATTGATTACCCTGCCGTATCTCTTAACCATCATATCTTTAATCAGAATTCTGGTAATATTGAAGAATCCGTTAAGATTGG
>CAZPRX010000290.1:0-1964 GCA_964588835.1 uncultured Muribaculaceae bacterium | reverse complement strand
AAAATTAGGAGCTTCCTGTGATTGGGACAGAACTAAATTTACAATGGACCCTGAGTTAACAGATGGTGTAATTAATACTTTTATTTATTACTACAATAAAGGCTTAATATATCGTGGTGTAAGAATGGTAAACTGGGACCCTGAGGGTCAAACAGCAGTTAGTGACGAGGAGGTTATCAGAAAAGAGACCAGATCAAAGCTTTATCACATACGATACTCGATTTCTGAAAATGGAAAACCATCTGACAAGTATATAATTGTAGCCACTACAAGGCCAGAAACCATTATGGCCGATGCTGCCGTATGTATTCACCCTGATGATGAGAGATATAAACATCTTAAAGGTAAAAAGGTCTTTATACCACTAATAGATAAAGAGATACCTATCATTGAAGATAGCTATGTGACAATGGATTTTGGCTCAGGCTGTCTTAAAATTACTCCTGCTCACGATATTAATGACTATGAGATAGGTATCAGGCACAGACTCCCTGTAATTGATATAATTGACAAATGGGGAAAACTGAACGATGAGGCAAGAATTTTAGTGGGTGTAGAGAGATTTGAAGCAAGAAAGAGAATATTCAAAATGCTTTCAGAGAAGGGTCATATAGAAAAAGAGGAAGATTACACCTCTCAAATAGGATACTCTGAAAGAACAAATGCAGTTATTGAACCGAGATTGTCTCTTCAATGGTTTATGAAAATGGACGATGCTGCTTCAAAAGCTCTCAGATATATAGATGAAGACAAAATTAAGCTCATTCCTGACAAGTTCAGAAACACTTACAGGCATTGGATGGAAAATGTAAAAGATTGGTGCATATCCAGACAGTTATGGTGGGGACAGAGGATTCCGGCATGGTACTTACCTGACGGCAGATTTGTTGTAGCTGCAGATAAATCATCGGCACTTACAGAAGCCAGAAAGCTAGACTCATCCATAGAGGAAAATATGCTTAACCAAGATCCAGATGTACTGGACACCTGGTTCTCATCCTGGCTATGGCCAATATCAGTTTTTGACCCATCAAAACCAGGTTTTCCTGAAAAAGCACCAAACAAAGACCTTGCATATTATTATCCTACAAATGACTTAATTACAGCTCCTGAAATTCTCTTTTTCTGGGTTGCAAGAATGATAATGGCTGGTGACGAGTTTTGTGGGAAAATGCCATTTAGGAATGTTTATCTTACAGGTATTGTCAGAGACAAACTTGGAAGGAAAATGTCAAAGTCACTTGGTAATTCTCCTGACCCCATTGAGTTAATTAAAGTACACGGAGCAGATGGAGTACGCGTGGGAATGCTCTTGTGCAGCAGCGCAGGAAACGATATACTTTTTGATGAAAGTCAGGTAGAGCAGGGAAGAAACTTTTCTAATAAAATATGGAATGCATACAGGCTTGTTTCAGGCTGGAATTACAATCCAGCATTGGAACAAAACGAAAGATCAGCAGGTGCTGTAAAATGGTTTGACAACTTATTAAATCAATCTGTTGAGGTTATTGATGACCATTTCTCGAAATTCAGGATTTCAGATGCTTTAATGACACTTTATAAGCTCTTCTGGGATGATTTCTGCTCTTGGTATCTGGAAATAATTAAGCCAGGACGAGAAGAAGATATTGATGAAAAAACATTTTTTGCTACAAAAGAGTTCTTTGATAAACTTTTAAGACTACTTCATCCTTTTATGCCTTTTATTACGGAAGAACTTTGGCAAAACATTGCAAAAAGAGGGGAGAAAGAGAGCATAATGTTATCGAAGATGCCTCAATCTAAAAAATATGATTCAATTTACATCAGTTTAGCAGAGCAATGTAAAGAGGCTGTGGTTAACATTCGAAACGAGAGACAGTCACGAAATATATCTCCAAAAGAATCACTATCTCTATACATAACACAAGGTGTTATCCCTGATGAGTTAATAGCAATAATTACAAAAATGGCAAACATCAATA
>CAZPRX010000289.1:0-1978 GCA_964588835.1 uncultured Muribaculaceae bacterium | reverse complement strand
CCGCCGTCTTGTAGACGTTTCTCACGATGTTATTATCAATGAGGATGATTGCGGAACACTTAGAGGTCTCGTAGCTACAGCTATCAAGAATAAAGATGAAATTGTTGAATCACTATTCGAAAGAATCCTCGGCAGAACATCTGTTCATGATATCTACAACCCACTTACCGGTGAGAGAATCATTGAGGCAGGAGAGCAGATTACAGAAGAGATTGCAGAACTGATTCAGTCGCTGCCAATTGAACATGTAGAGATACGTTCGGTACTTACTTGCGAATCACGTAAAGGTGTTTGTGCAAAATGTTACGGAAGAAATCTTGCTACCGGCAGAATGGTTGAGAGAGGAGAGGTAGTAGGAGTAATTGCTGCTCAGTCAATCGGTGAGCCAGGTACTCAGCTTACGCTTCGTACATTCCACGTTGGGGGTACTGCATCAAGCATCGCTTCAGAAAATGAGATTGTTGCAAGATATGAAGGTCGCCTTGAGCTTGAAGAGCTTCGTACACTTACAAGAGCAAACAGCTTGGGTGAGAAGGAGGTTATTGTCATCGGCCGTACAGCTGAGATGAGAATAGTCGACGTAAACACAGGAATAACACTTTACAATCACAATATCCCATACGGAGCTACACTCTATCTAAAAGACGGAGACTTAGTGAAGAAGGGTGACATGATTTGCGAGTGGGATGCTTACAACGCCGTTACAATAGCAGAAACTGACGGTAAGGCTGTATTTGATTCACTAATTGAGGGTGTTACATACAGAGAAGAGGCTGCGGATGAGTACTCTCTTCACAAAGAGAAGGTTATCATTGAGTCAAGAGACAAATCAAAGAATCCTACCATTAAGATTCTTGAGGACAAGATTGAACTTAAGCAATACAACCTTCCTGTAGGAGCACACATTATGGTTGAAAATGGCCAGAAGATCAAGGCTGGAGATATTCTTGTGAAGATTCCTAGAGCCATCGGGAAATCCGGTGACATCACAGGAGGTCTTCCAAGGGTAACTGAACTCTTTGAGGCACGTAACCCATCTAACCCTGCAGTTGTCACTGAAATTGACGGTGAAGTTCTTATGGGTAAGATTAAGCGTGGTAACAGAGAGATTCTTATCCAGTCTAAGAGTGGAGAGAAGAAAACTTATACAGTTCCACTGACCAAGCAGATTCTTGTACAAGAGAACGACTACGTAAGGGCAGGTATGCCACTCTCAGAGGGTGCCATCTCCCCTACCGACATCCTTGCAATTCAAGGACCTACAAGAGTTCAGGAGTACATTGTGAACGAGATTCAGGAAGTGTACAGAATGCAGGGTGTGAAGATTAATGATAAACACTTTGAGATTATTGTACGTCAGATGATGCGTAAGCTTGAGATCGTTGATCCGGGTGATACACGCTTCCTCCCTGAACAACTTGTTGACAAGTGGGAATTTATGGAAGAGAACGATACCATTTACGACAAGAAGGTTGTACTTGACGCTGGAGATTCATCCGAGCTCAAACCGGGCCAGATAGTGACCGTTAGAAGGCTAAGAGAAGAGAACTCTATGCTCAAGCGCAGAGACCTTAAGACAGTAGAAGCAAGAGACGCAGTTCCGGCTACTTCAAACCAGATACTTCAGGGTATCACGCGAGCCGCATTACGTACAAACAGCTTCATGTCAGCAGCCTCCTTCCAGGAGACTACCAAGGTACTAAGCGAAGCTGCAATCTTTGGAAAGAAAGACACTCTGGAAGGTCTCAAGGAGAACGTTATTTGCGGACACCTTATTCCTGCCGGTACCGGCACCAGGGAGTTTGACAGAATGGTAGTTAGCTCAATGGAAGACCATATGAAACTTATGAAGAGCAAGAAAGAGTAGTTTCATTAATCTCTATATAAAAAAAAAGAGGGCGACTAAAAAGTAAAGTCGCCCTCTTTTTTTATTTATCACAGGTACTACCAAATCCAGATGTGAAAAAACACCTAAAAA
>CAZPRX010000288.1:0-1987 GCA_964588835.1 uncultured Muribaculaceae bacterium | reverse complement strand
TGATATCACGGCAGATAAGTATACTGAATTCGTAAAGTAAGTAAAGAGGAGCAGCCACTACAATAAGTGTAAATGCATCACCACTAGGGGTAATAATTGCAGCTGTAATTAAAAGAATAGTAAAGGCGTGTTTTCTGTATTTCTTTAGTAAACTTTTACTAATGATACCAATTTTTGAAAGAATCAAAGCAAGTGCAGGCATTTCAAAAACAATACCCATAATAAGTATAAGCCTTGTAAACATTGAAATATAGGACTGGAGGGATATTTGATTTGGAACTGCTTCGCTAACCTGGTATGTTCCAAGAAATCTAAGTGTAAGGGGGAAAACAAAGAGATACCCTACTGCAACTCCAGCTAAAAATAGTCCTGACCCAAACCAGAAAGCTCTTCTTGTTGCACGTTGTTCGCCTTCATAAAGTCCGGGTTTGATAAATGTCCAGAACTGATAAAGAACGTATGGAACTGCAAGTATAAAAGAGAGTGTAAGTGAGACAGAGATGTGGATAAAAAACTGAGCAGAGAGATCAATGTTAATAAGGTTTAAATTGAAATCTCCTCCGATTGTTTTGCCAAGCCATTGGTATAGAATAAAATCAGATTTGGTTGGCGCAAAAATAATCTCACCAAACAAAAAATCTTTAGCAAGGAAAATGGGCACTGCAAGTACAAAAACTGCAATGGCCGATCTGAACAAAACCCTTCTAAGTTCGTCCAGATGATCCCAAAAGGTCATCTCACCACTCACTTTTTATCCTGCTCCTTCTCTGTGTCAGTAGATTTAATCTCATCTTCAATGCCTTTGACACCGTCCTTAAAGCTTTTAACTCCCTTACCAATTCCCTTCATCAGTTCAGGGATTTTTTTTCCTCCAAAAAGGAGTAGAACAATCAGTGCAATAATAATAATTTCGGTTGCCCCTATGGAACCCAGAAATAATAAATGGTTCATTTTATATGTTTATTTAACGTTTTCAAAAAATGGGCTAAATACCTCAATTACAAAACCCGGAGCCCTTGTGGGTTTGCGATTATGTGAGTGAATAAATCCTAATGTCACACTCCCCGATGCAACTTTTTCGCCCCTAAAGTTAAAAATATCTGAATCAATCTTGATTTTAACTCTGGGAATATCTTTGATAGTACTTACTATTCTAATCTCTTCCCCCATCTTAACGGGGATTTTATAATCGCACTCTACGTGAATTACGGGCATCATTATACCCAAATCTTCAATTCTATCAATGGGAAGGCCAAGATCTTTAAGAGCCTTACTCCTGGCTGTTTCAAAATATCGTATATAGTTTGAGTGATGGACAATCCCCATAAGGTCTGTCTCATAGTATCTTACTTCAAGAATTGTCTCCGATACAAACATTTTATTTAACTTTTATTGAGCCAATACCAGGTATGTGGTAAATTAATCTGATTTTATCTATTACTAGAATACTCCCATCGGCACCGGTAAATTTATCACCATATAAACTAGAGGTAAAAGAAATGGAAATATAATTTGTATTAATAGATGAATTTAATGAATTTGCATTTATCTCTAATCTATATTGAGTCCATTCACTAATCTCCTTTGTAATCAAACCAGTTCCAGACGCCGTTAATAGTGTTTGCTCACTTCCCCACATCTCAATTTTAACCTCACCCATATCTGATCCAGAAAGAGATTCGATAGGATTAAATGCAGGAATTGTTGTAGAAGACGTTTTTGGAGAGGTCCGGACTAGATTATCACCTATCTTGTACTTGTACATAAAAGTCAGCTGATTTGGCAAATAGAGCAAATTGAAAGGGATTCCTTTAATTATCATTGATGAGGGATTGTACACATCACTTGCCAAAGTGCTATATCTGAATTTCCCGAGAAAAAGGTTTCCTGCTGTGAGAGAGGTAACTTTAATAATGTCTGCGAAATTAATGGTCGAAAGAGTCGTTTTAATCTGAGCAGCATATTGAGAATTATAGCCACTAGTTTT
>CAZPRX010000287.1:0-1990 GCA_964588835.1 uncultured Muribaculaceae bacterium | reverse complement strand
ACTCGAGGTCTCCCGTATTAATTTCTATGTTTATTGAATCATCAACTGCCGGATATACAAAAACCGACGAGAAGGTTGTCTGTCTTTTACCCTGGGAGTTAAACGGAGAAATACGCACCAGGCGGTGAACACCACTCTCGGCTTTAAGATAACCATAAGCAAAATCACCTTCAAATTCAATAGTCACAGATTTTATACCGGCCTCCTCCCCCTCTATGAGGTCATAAATATGAACCTTATAACCATATCTCTCTCCCCATCGCACATACATTCTCATGAGCATGGAAGACCAGTCATTACTCTCCGTACCACCAGCTCCGGAATTGATTTTAAGAATTGCACCAAGGTTATCACCCTCGCTGCCGAGCATGCTCCTTAGTTCAAGTGATTCAACTAGTTTTTGAAGTTTTTTGTACTGCTCCTCAACCTCGCTCTCAATACTCTGATCATCCTTAGAAAACTCAAACAGGACAAACAGGTCTGCAAGAGATGCGTCAATTTCAGAAAAGGACCTTACCCAGTACTTCAGGGCAGAAACCTTTTTCAGATAAGCCTCTGCATCCGCAGGATTGTTCCAGAAATCAGGAGACAATGTCTTCTCCTCTTTTACCTTTAATTCATCTCGCTTTTGAGCGATGTCAAAGAGACCTCCCCAGCGACTCAATGCGCTGCTGGATCTCTTTTATATAATCCAGATTAATCATTTCAAATAGTTTTGAGCGGCAAAGTTAACCAATTATTTCTTTTGCCACCTTTAAAGAGAGCTCGTAATCAAATCCTCTTGACACCGCAAATCTTATTAGCTTATTTAATTTGTTAGCTGTCAAATCATCACTCTTGAAAGAATTGGCTTTAAGCGCAAGAAGCTTTTTTAGTCTTTCCATTTCAGCATCCCGGGTAATCTCTCCAAGAGCAGAATATATAATATCATCTGGTATTCTCTTGTTTCTTAAAGCATATCTGATTTTAATTGTTCCCCAGCCTCCAAGTCTGCTTTTGTCTCTCACAAAAGCACCAGCAAATCTTGAATCATCAAGGAATTTTTCCGCTTTAAGAGTTTTGATAATTGTCTGCTTTTCACCCTCCTCTAACCCCATCCTCTCCATCTTTGACAAAAGGTCAAAGGTGCAATATTCTCTCGCAGAGCATAGTCTCCTGAAAGTATCAACAGCGGACGTTGCCATTACTCTGCAATAAGAGTCTCAACAAAAGAGGTAAACTCGCTGACAAATTTTGTGTAGTGAACGCCAGTTCCCGGGCCGTTGAATCCAGAGTGAATCCTCCTGACTTTACCCTTTTTATCAATGTATACAGTTGTGGGAAACGCCTTAAAGTTTTCCAGTTCTGGAAGGGCCTCCTTAAGTCTGGACGGGGCATGTCCTGTTACAAGAACCTCGTAATTAATGTCTGCAGCATCAACAAGCTTCATAGCTTCTCCCTTGGCAGCCTCATACTCTTCCGGCCTTTCAAATGCCAGGGCTACAACCTCTAATGATGAGCTGTACCTGTTTCTCATCTCACTCAAGAAACGACTTTCATCCAAACAATTAGGGCACCAGGAGCCGCTTATCTGAAGAATCACAACCTTATTCTTAAACCTCTCATCCTTGAGACTTACAGCATCTCCTTTAAGATTTGGGAAGCTAAAGCCAAATGTGGAATATCCTCTCTTCATTCCTGTTACTGAGTATGCATCCGGAAGCTCAACATCTTCCCTGCGCTGTGCAAAACCTGTTTCAAGTGTTTTGTATCCTGAATAGAGTCTCACATTGGAGAGAGAATCACGGCCTTCAAGTTTTGCTTTAAAAAGCCTGATGAATCCTCCGTCAAAGCATGACATACTAAGCTCTCCTGCAGAATCCAGAATTCCCTCAAAAAATCTGTAATCACCTGATGGTGTAAGAAAAGACCCGGTTACAACTCCATTACTCTCTGAGAACTCTCCAATTATCTCTCTCTCGCCCAGATTTACCAGCCATCTGCCGGCCAC
>CAZPRX010000286.1:0-1994 GCA_964588835.1 uncultured Muribaculaceae bacterium | reverse complement strand
ATAGAAATATCAGCAGGTGAGACACCCGGTATTCTTGATGCCTGAGAAATTGTCTTAGGCCTGTGCTTTTCAAGCTTTTGTCTTGACTCAGTAGAAAGCGACTTCAGTGCAGCATAGCTAAAACCTTCAGGAATTTTCACATCTTCCAGCTTAAGGATTTTTTCTGCAATCCGCTTCTCTCTATCAATATACCCCTTGTACTTAACAAATATTTCTGCCGAGGTGATAACATCTTTCACAAATAAAGAATAAGCAACTGCAACATCATTAACCCCCTTATCTTCATAGGGCAAGACTCCTTGAGAGTCTAATAACTGTTTAATTAGGCAAACCAGGTCTTTATCACTTTCAATCAATAGCTTAGAGTCATATATCTCTGTTTGTGGTCTTGTTAGTATATCTGAGAGCTTCTTTCTTTGGTCTATACTTGTTGATCCCGCATTAAGCAGATAATTATTGATCTCTTCAGGGGTAATTGAAGTAGACTCCATAAATACGACAAGCGATTTAACAAAATCATATTTTTTTCTTGCCAATTGAGCTCTTTGAGGAGTTGCCAGCCCAATAACAAGTCCCTTTTCAGTTAATCTCAGGTCCGCATTGTCTTGTCTTAGTAATATTCTGTACTCTGCCCTAGATGTAAACATTCTATAGGGCTCGTCGACTCCTTTGGTTACCAGGTCATCAATTAGAACGCCAATGTAGGCTTCGTCTCTTTTAAGAATTAATGGTTCTTTTGAATTAAGCTTTAGATGAGCGTTAATTCCAGCCATCAATCCTTGTGCTGCTGCCTCTTCATAACCTGTGGTACCGTTAATCTGACCGGCAAAGTAAAGATTCTCTACCAATTTTGTTTCGAGAGTATGGTGTAGTTGTGTAGGCGGGAAATAATCGTACTCTACAGCATAAGCGGGGCGGAAAATAATTACCTCTTCAAATCCGGGAATGGCTCTTAAGGCATTGTATTGGACATCTAACGGAAGTGATGATGAAAAACCCTGGAGATAATATTCGTGCGTATTCCAACCCTCCGGTTCAAGAAACAACTGATGCGAAGTTTTTTCTGAAAACGTTTTAAGCTTATCCTCTATACTTGGGCAATAACGTGGACCTCTACCAGAAATCTTTCCGGAGAAAAGAGGCGAAAAGTCAAAACCCTCCTTTAGTATATCATGCACCTGCTGGTTTGTATGAACCATATAACAAGGTAGCTGATCAGTTGCAGATTGTATGGGTGATGGTTTTGAGAGAAAAGAGAACTTTTCAGGATTTTCATCACCTTTTTGAATTTCTAATTTTGTTAGGTCAACAGATCTTGCATCAATTCTGGGCGGAGTGCCTGTCTTCATTTTATCAACCTCAAATCCGAGTTGAAGCAACTGTTCCGATAGGTGCATAGATGAAGGCTCCCCTACTCTGCCCCCAAGTGTTGTATTTTGTCCAATATACAACTTCCCGTTTAAAAATGTTCCTGCAGTAAGAATTACAGATTCTGAGTAAAACTTTGCTCCAAGCTCAGTAATAACACCTTTTACTTTATTTCCATCAAAAATAAATTTAGTAACAGTATCTTGCCAAAGATTAAGATTGGGTGTATTTTCAAGAATATATCTCCAATTCAAAGAGAAGTGCTGCCTGTCGCATTGAGCTCTGGGGCTCCACATTGCAGGACCCTTTGACCTATTTAACATCCTGAATTGTATTGTACTTGAATCTGTTACAATACCAGTGCATCTATTTCCCTTACTATCTGACCTTTAGCAATACCGCCTATAGCTGGATTACAAGACATTTGTGCAATTTTTCCCATATCCATAGTAAGAAGCAAAACTTTAGAACCCATTTTTGCTCCTGCATGCGCAGCTTCACAGCCAGCATGACCTGCTCCGATTACAATAATGTCGTATTTCTCTCTCATTCTTTACTTTATAGTCGCAAGACTCAATTTATTTTCAATTTTTCGAGGGATCTATCTTCAGCATCCTTCATTATTG
>CAZPRX010000285.1:0-1999 GCA_964588835.1 uncultured Muribaculaceae bacterium | reverse complement strand
CGATTTGGGAGTGCAAATGTAAGTGGAATTTTATAAAAGTCCAAATGTTTGAAACAAATTTTTATAACTTTGCCAATAGATAAAAGGTAATATGGATATTGAGCTGATTTCGGAACTGCTTATTGAGCTGATTATGGATAATGACAGGGTCTCCCTCCCGGGCATGGGCAGTTTTATTGCCGAGCCTGCTCCCTCTGTATTCTCTGATAAGGCCACAATAATTCATCCTCCGTACAGAAGGGTGATTTTCAGAAGTAAAGAGACCTGGAACGATGGTCTGTTGGAGAGCAAGTATGCTCAGAGGAGAGGAGTAAGAGAGGAGAAGGCAAAAGCGTATATAGAGCAATTCATATCGGCGCTTGGTGCTGAACTGGAACTCAAGAAAAGGGTGGACTTCCCGGGGTTTGGCTATATGAGAATCAACGAGAGGGGTACAAACTCTTTTATTATCGATAAAGAGCTTTTTATAAGCAAAGATTCATATGGTCTTGAACCTATCCAGGTAAAAATACTTGAAAAGCCCGGCACTATTGAAAATCTAAAGACAAGAAAATTAAAGATATTCTCTGATAGCGACGTAATAAAAAACCTCTCTAAAGAGAAGAGAGGTTTTGATTTTAAGATCCCAAAATCTGCCGTTAAATGGTCGCTTATTATCGTTGGCATTGCTTTAGTAGCTCTGCTTCTGATTATTTTCAGCGATCAACTCAGGCCGCTATGGGAAATTCTTTTATACAATAAAGAGGAGAGAGAAATTTTAAGATCTATATCTTAACATCGGATTATCCCCTGCCCCCTCTATAGCCTTTACCCTGCTTGCCTCTTCCGGAGTCTGCACCTGAATTGTTGATACCTCCCTGAGTAAAGGTGCACTCACCGTTTTTATTTACTCCTCCACGTTTCTGGCCATTACCATTAAGTCTGTTATTACTGTTTGTAGTCTGGCCTTTATTCATGTACCTGTATCTTTTACCTTGTTCGAATCCTTTGGCTATAATTGCCTTGAATTGCTCCTCTGTCATAATCATAGCCTGATATGTACCTCCAAGAGCAGTTATTTGCCTGATGGCTGCCCTGAGATGGTTTTCAGATGCTCTGGCAAGGTTTTCTATAACAAGCTTAATATTTGGGTTGGTAATATCATTTAGAACCTCTCCGTAATAGACTATATTCTCCTCTTCCAGATATGCCATTACTTTAAAAGCATCAAGTGCTGTTGCACCCTGTAATAAGTATTTGTTATAGCTTGCCTGTCTGGCTGTGTCTGCAAAGAGACCATAATCACCAGCTGCCGGAAAATCTATCTCATAATAAGTAAATAGCATTTCGGCGGACCTCATATGGTTTGCCTCAGCCCTTGCAATGTTATCAAAAGCTTTTAACTGATACTTCTCAAAAAAAGCTTTGTAGAGGTCTCTGGCAACCTTCTCATCCTCTCTTACAGCAAAGATGAACTCTATCTCAGTTGCCGATAAATCAGCTGTAGAGTCAAAAGGAGGTGTTACACCTGTAAGATTGAAGGTGCTGGTTCCGTCGCTTTTAACTTCAAGTACAGGCATAAGCGCTCCTGTTTGAAGAATCTCTTCTGTCTCCTGCGCAGTGGTCATCTTCTCGCATGAGGCAGTTATCAAGCCTGCAGCCACTGCTAATACCAAAAATTTATAAACCTTCGTTTTCATGTTGTTAATGTTAAAGATTTTAATCACTTCTCTGACATTATACCGCACGAAGAATATTTTACCCTAAGTAGATTAGAAAGAAATTTCAAGGTAGACTGCCGGTGAAAACGGAACCGCCTCTGCATACAGATTTGTCAGGAGAGAACTCCCCTGTCCGGGCCCCTGCCCCCTCTGGACACCCCTTTTATGGCGGAAACAGCCTTATTGGGGGCGGTTGCTTCCGCCCCAAGATTTTACCAGAGAGGGCTACCCCATATAAATAGGCTTTTCGCGGCATAAACGCTTATGTTTTTCAAGGTGCAAAAAATATCGTTTTAAAG
>CAZPRX010000284.1:0-2004 GCA_964588835.1 uncultured Muribaculaceae bacterium | reverse complement strand
AGGTATTCTTACCTCAACTGTTATGAACATGGATCAGCTTTACAAAAAAGCATTCATTCAGAGCAGATCATTTGATGAGGTATCTCAGCTTGCAAGAAGTGCGGATGAAATGGCTTTGTGCGTCCCTGCGATTCCTCCTGTTAATATTGCTTCAAGGAAAATAAGATATTCAAGCTCTTTTGGTTACAGACCGGATCCATTTAATGGAGTTTACAGGATGCACAACGGAGTAGACCTGTCAGGACCTGTGGGAGAGCCCATCTACGCTACCGGAAACGGGAAAGTGACAGAAATCGGTTATGACTTCTTTGGTTATGGAAATTACATAATTATTGACCACGGCTTTGGATATAAAACGAGGTACGCACACTTGAAAAATTCGCTGGTAACTATGGGAAGGGCGGTAAAAAGAGGTGAACACATTGCACTTATGGGAAATACCGGCAGGTCAAGAGGGCCACATATTCATTACGAGGTTATTTACAGGAACCGTCCGGTTAATCCATTGAACTACTATAACAGGGACATAGATTCAGATGCATTTCTGGCACTTGTCTCTCCCTCGTCCCAACATAAAGGATAGGTGAGATGAGCAAGTATAAATTCAATAAAGATCAGCTAAGGTTTGTAGAGGACAGGTTGGGTATAAGGGGAAAGCTGAGGATATTTCTCGGATATCTCATTGGAAGTATCCTTCTTGCGATATTATACTACATTATTGTGGCGATTTTCTTTAATACAAGGGAGGAGGAGCGGTTGCTGAAAGAGAGAAAGATGATGGAGCAAGAGTACACTAGTGCTGTTGAAAAGATGAATTTACTCGAAAATGTTCTTACAGATTTGCAGGCAAGGGACAGGGAGATTTATATGAATATATTTAAATCAACACCTCCTGATCTGGTGAACTCGGGCTACGATGCGGCAGTTTATGAGCAACTGGATTCTCTTCAGGATATGGAGGTGGTTAAGTTCTCTGTTGCAAAATCAGTAGAAGTTGAGGGGCTGGTGAAAAGAGCCGGAGAGAAGCTTGATCTTATCTATAACGAATTTCTGGGTGCCAACAACGCTACAGACATTCCTTCAATTTTGCCCATAAAAGGTCTTGCGGTTAATCAGACAGGAGCAAGTCTTGGAAGGAAGATTCATCCATTTTTTAAGACTATGGAGATGCACAACGGGATTGACCTTCTAGCTTCACTGGGGACTGAAGTAATTGCAGTCGCAAATGGAGTTGTTACAGATGTATCAAGGTCAGACAGAGGCAGAGGAAATCAGATAATAATTGAGCACTGGGGTGGATATAAAACTGTATATTCGCATCTGGGAGATGTGATGGTAAGAAAATCACAACAGGTTAAACAGGGAAGTGTCATTGCAAGAGTGGGCAATAGTGGTCTCTCTTTTGCTCCTCATCTGCATTTTGAGGTACATCTTGACGGTAAGCCGGTAGAGCCGGTAAACTATTTCTTTGCAGATTTGTCACCAAGTGAATACAGGGAGATGCTTATGATTGCCATAAACACGGGTCAGTCCCTTGATTAGGAAACTTTTTTAAAATTATAATACCATGCCTTACAAAGAGTTCAAGCCGGAAAAACTTTACTACACTATTGGAGAGGTTGCTGATTTGCTTGGGGAGAATACCTCTCTTGTAAGATTCTGGGCTCAGAAATTTCCTGATTTTATTAAGCCTGCAAGGAATAAAAAGGGGAACAGGTTATTTACAGCAGATGATGTGTCAAATTTTAAGCTTATTTACTACCTGGTAAAGGAGAGAGGTATGACACTTGAGGGGGCTTTGAACAGGATGAAGGACAATAAGGATGGTGTTGACAGAAGGGTAGATGTTATTGAATCTCTTACAGGTATCAAAGAGAGGCTGCAGGAAATTCAAAAGATGATATGAAGATAAAAGCGTCATTAATAGCTGCTGCCATTGAGGAGTTTTCTCCGGGGCGTTTGCAGGAGAGCTGGGACAACTCCGGATTTACTATAGGTGGACCG
>CAZPRX010000283.1:0-2050 GCA_964588835.1 uncultured Muribaculaceae bacterium | reverse complement strand
TCTATATAGTCAAATGTCGACAAGACATCGGGCTTCCCCTTTTGTACCACCACCATTAATTCATAGTGTGCAGAATTCTTCTTATCCGTGGTGCTGAGAGTCCATTCGTCATCATGAAGATAGACATTCCTGGTCCCTGCATTAACCATGGGTTCGATGCATATTACAAGACCTTCCGTTAGTTTCTTCCCGTCTCCTCTTCTGCCAAAGTTTGGGACTTCAGGTGATTCATGGAGTTTTGATCCAATTCCATGTCCCACCATCTCTCTTACAACCGAGAAGCCTGCTTTTTCAACATGCTCCTGAACTGCAAATGAGACATCTCCCATCCTGTTGCCGTGTACTGCTTTTTCTATTCCTTTAAAAAGAGATTCTTTAGTGACCCTAAGCAATTTTTCGTCTTCCGGAGAGATAACTCCTACCGGAAAAGTATAAGCCGAATCGCCATAGTAACCCTTCATAAAGGTACCGCAGTCCACGGAGATGATATCACCCTCTTTTAATCTGTAGTCTGAGGCAAATCCGTGGACCACCACATCATTAACAGATATACAAAGTGAATAAGGAAAACCGCCGTAACCAAGGAACGCAGGCACTGCGCCGTTGTCCCGGATGTAGGTCTCTGCAATTTTGTTCAGTTCAAGTGTTGTCACACCCGGAACAATATGCTTTCCCACCTCCGCAAGAGTCTTTGATACGAGGAGAGCATTCTCTCTAAGTATCTCAATCTCTTCCCCGGTTTTAAGTCTTATCATTATTTGAAAGAACTTGTATGAGCCTTAAACTCCTGAACGACCTTTCAAACGACCAGTCTTCATAAGACCGTCGTAGTGGCGCATCAGAAGATGACTCTCTATTTGCTGTAGTGTATCTAGTACCACACCCACGAGAATTAACAGCGAGGTTCCCCCGTAAAACTGGGCAAACTGACCATCAACACCGAGCATGCTTGCAAACGCAGGCAGGATGGCGACAATCGCAAGGAAAATCGAACCCGGAAGCGTAATGCGAGACATAATGGAGTCCAGGTATTCAGCAGTCTTCTTACCGGGTTTGATGCCGGGAATAAAACCACCGTTTTTCTTCATATCCTCCGCCATCATTGTTGGGTTCACAGTTACCGCTGTATAGAAGTAAGTGAAAGCAACAACAAGGAGTCCAAAAATGAAGTTATACCAGAATCCCATAGGATTTGTGAGCGTTGCAGCTATTCCGCGAGTTGCGTCAAAGCCTGCAAATATTAGCGGAAACATCATTAAAGCCTGCGCAAAGATAATTGGCATAACGCCAGCCGCGTTTATCTTAAGCGGGATATATTGACGAACTCCACCATATTGTTTGTTACCGATAATTCTTTTAGCGTACTGAACAGGAATTTTTCTTGTTCCCTGTACAAGTGCTATAGTAGCAACAAATACAAAGAACAGAATTATGCCCTCAACAATAAGCATAAGAACACCACCTCCGGCGCTCTGGCTTATTCTTGCTCCACCCTCTGCTACAAGGGAGAAAGGCAATCTTGCAATAATTCCCACCATGATGATGAGTGATATACCATTACCTAAGCCGCGATCGGTAATGCGCTCACCCAGCCACATGATAAACATCGTTCCGCCAACCAGTACTACGGTTGCAAATACATTGAATGTAAACCCTTGAAAGAGGAATGCAGTTTCAGGAAGCTGTACATGAAGATTAGCCATATATGCAGGACCCTGAAGTGCAAGAATAACAATGGTAAGATACCTTGTCCACTGATTCATCTTTCTTCTTCCACTCTCCCCCTCTCTTTGTAGCCTCTGGAAATATGGAATCATAATTCCAAGAAGCTGTATTACGATAGATGCAGATATATAAGGCATTACTCCCAGCGCAAAGATGGAAGCGTTACCAAATGCACCGCCTGAGAACATGTTAAGGAGTCCGAGCAATCCTTCGGATGCCTGATTCTGCAACTGATCCAGCTGAGTAGGGTCTATTCCGGGAAGTACAACGTAACTTCCAAGACGATAGACCAGCAACAGCAGTATAGTATAGACTATCCTCTTGC
>CAZPRX010000282.1:0-2057 GCA_964588835.1 uncultured Muribaculaceae bacterium | reverse complement strand
TCTTTGGTGATTTCGTTTTCAGAGACCTTGACACAGGTGAAGTTTTAGGGAGAGCAAGGGACCTCCGGGATTTACAGCATCTTGTAATGGAAGTTCCGGAAGATGTTCTGCTTTTCCACGGTTCCAGAAACAGACTTTCAAAGTGGATGTACTCCAGAGGACTTTTTTCGCTTGCATCAAAGATAAGAAAGGCAGACAAAAGCCATTTCAAGGATACAGAGCATTTAAGAAGATATATTGTCCAGGCAATCATTGATTACAGAATTTTATTAGGCCATGGCGTTGTTGCCCGGTTTGACCCAGCTACATACAGTAAATACATTTGGTTTGCACGTGTAGGTGAAGGATCTCTTGGGGGAAAGGCAAGAGGTCTGGCTTTTATTAACAATATGCTGCAGAAATACAATCTGCTAAACAAATACCCCGGAGTTAAACTACTCATCCCCAGAACAGTTGTTGTCGCAACAGACTATTTTGATGAATTTATAAAGGTAAACGGGCTTCAGTATGTCATTAATTCCGATATCTCTGATGAAGAGATTCTATCTGAATTTGTGAGCTCCAGACTTCCAGAATCACTTGTACAGGATTTACGTGTATTTATTGACAACGCATCAAGTCCCATCGCAGTGCGGTCTAGCTCAAAACTCGAAGACTCACACTATCAGCCATTTGCCGGAATATACTCAACATACATGATTCCTCTTACTCATAATAAGGATCAGATGTTAAGACTTCTGGGCAAAGCCATAAAGAGTGTTTACGCATCGGTTTACTTCTCTGCAAGCAGGTCGTATATTCAGGCAACCTCTAATTTGCTTAGTGAAGAGAAGATGGCTGTAGTGTTACAAGATGTGTGCGGAACAGAGGATTCGGGCTACTACTTCCCCACCCTTTCAGGTGTTGCCAGGTCTATCAATTTCTATCCTTTAGGCTCAGAAAAATCGGAAGATGGAATTGTTAATCTTGCATTTGGCCTTGGGAAACTGGTTGTAGAGGGTGGAAAAACACTAAGGTTTTCGCCCAAACATCCAAAGCATGTACTTCAGCTCTCCACTCCTGCCCTTGCATTGACTGAGACTCAAAACGAGATGTATGCGCTTGATCTTAAGCCAGAGATGTTTAAAACATCTATCGACGATGCTGTAAATCTCGAGAGATTTAAAATTGCCGATGCAAAACACTTCAGAAATATGAACCATGTTGCATCTACATGGGATATGAATAATCAGAGGGTAGTTGACAGTAATTTTGAAGATGGACGGAAAATTATAACCTTTTCGCACATCTTGAAGTACGATACAATGCCTCTTGCTGAGATTCTGAGCGACTTACTTGATATTTGCCAGAAGGAGATGAGATCTGCTGTTGAAATAGAGTTTGCCGTGAATATGGATGTCGCTTCGGACGAAGATAAAATATTCAATTTCTTACAGATAAGACCCATAACAGAAAGCCTGGACAATAAGTCTCTTGACTGGGATAGAATGGATATATCTAATGCTGTAATATATTCCCAAAGGGCATTGGGAGCGGGCCTGATTGAAAAGGTAACAGACATTGTTTACATCAGAGAGGAGCATTTTGATAGTTCGAAAACCAAAGAAATGGCCGAGGAGATAGACAGGATAAACAACTCTTACAAAGATGACCGCAAAGGCTATATACTGGTAGGCCCAGGCCGGTGGGGTTCAAGCGATCCGTGGCTGGGGATACCGGTTAAGTGGCCAAACATATCTGAAGCGAAGGTTATTGTTGAATGCGGAATGAAAAACTTTCAGATTGAGCCTAGCCAGGGAACACACTTCTTCCAGAATTTAACATCTTTTGGAATAGGGTATCTTACAATCAACCCATTCAATAATGATGGATTGATCTCTTTTGAGAATTTGAATAAGATGGATGCCAAATATGAGACAAATTACATACGCGTTGTCTCTTTTCAGGATCCACTCTACATATTTATTGATGGAAGAAAAAATAAAGGAATCGTTAAACAGGTCCAATAGATGAGCGATATATTAAATCACGAATGCGGAATTGCCCTTATCAGACTA
>CAZPRX010000281.1:0-2057 GCA_964588835.1 uncultured Muribaculaceae bacterium | reverse complement strand
TAAGTATTTGAACATTTGAAAAGAGAATAATATGTCTTTCAAAAAAGAGATAAAGGTAAAGAGTAATTTCAGCCAAATTTCCATTGGTCTTGCATCTCCTGAGGAGATACTGGAGAGGTCTTCTGGTGAAGTACTCAAACCGGAAACTGTTAACTATCGTACATACAAACCGGAGAGAGATGGACTCTTCTGTGAGCGCATATTCGGTCCTTACAAGGATTATGAGTGTCATTGCGGTAAATACAAGAGAATCCGTTATCGTGGTATTATATGTGACCGTTGCGGCGTAGAGGTTACCGAGAAAAAGGTAAGACGCGAAAGAATGGGACACATTACCCTTACAGTACCTGTTGCCCACATTTGGTACTTCCGCTCAACTCCAAACAAGATAGGCTATCTCCTTGGTATTCCATCCAAGAAGCTGGAAGCTATCGTTTATTATGAAAGGTATGTTGTAATCCAGCCGGGAGTACTTGCTCAGGAGGGGGTTCGTGTAAACGATTTCCTTAATGAGGATGAGTACCTTGAGTTGCTTGACAAACTTCCAAAAGAGAACTCAATGCTTGACGACGATGATCCAAACAAGTTCATCGCCGGAATGGGTGCTGAGGCAATCCTTAAGATGCTTCAGAGACTTAAGCTTGACGACCTGTCATATGAACTCCGCAACAAAACTGAGAATGAGACCTCTCAGCAGAGAAAAGCTGATGCTCTCAAAAGACTCAGCGTTGTTGAAGCTTTCCGTGAATCAAGGGAGGTTAACAGTCCGGAGTGGATGGTGCTTAAGGTTATACCGGTTATTCCACCGGAACTTCGTCCTCTCGTTCCTCTTGATGGAGGAAGGTTTGCGACATCTGACCTTAACGACCTGTACAGAAGGGTAATAATTAGAAACAACAGGCTTAAGAGACTTATTGAGATTAAAGCTCCTGAAGTAATCCTCAGAAATGAGAAAAGGATGCTTCAAGAGGCAGTTGACTCACTATTTGACAACTCTCGTAAGTCAAACGCTGTTAAAACAGAAGCAAACCGTACACTTAAATCACTTTCAGACTCACTCAAGGGTAAGCAGGGAAGGTTCCGTCAGAACCTGCTCGGTAAGAGGGTTGACTACTCTGCCCGTTCCGTAATTGTTGTGGGTCCGGAACTTAAGATGCACGAATGCGGACTTCCAAAAGATATGGCTGCAGAGCTGTTTAAACCATTTGTGATTCGTAAGCTTATTGAGCGCGGAATCGTAAAAACAGTTAAGTCTGCCAAGAAAATTGTAGACAGAAAAGACCCTGTTATATGGGATATTCTGGAGAATGTGATGAAGGGACATCCGGTATTACTTAACCGTGCCCCTACCCTCCACAGACTCGGTATACAGGCATTCCAGCCAAAACTGATAGAGGGAAAAGCTATCCAGCTCCACCCGCTTTCATGTACTGCATTCAACGCCGACTTTGACGGAGACCAGATGGCTGTTCACCTCCCATTGGGGAATGCAGCTATTCTCGAAGCTCAGCTTCTTATGCTCGGCTCACATAATATTCTTAACCCGGCAAACGGAGCCCCTATCACTGTTCCTTCTCAGGACATGGTGCTTGGACTGTACTATATCACTAAGATTAGACCGGCTGCTAAGGGCGAAGGAAGAAGATTCTATGGTCCTGAAGAGGTAATCATAGGATACAACGAGAAAGGCGTTGATCTTCATGCTGAGATAGAGGTAAGGCTCCCTAAGGTAATGTCAGATCCTGCTCAGGGTTATGAAATGAAGAAGACAACTGTAGGAAGAATTCTTTTTAACCAGGTTGTACCTCCTGAGGTGGGCTATATCAACGAGATTCTTACAAAGAAATCTCTAAGAGATATCATCAGCAATGTTCTAAAGGTTTCAGGAGTAGCAAGAACTGCTCAATTCCTTGATGATATAAAAGAGATAGGTTATACAATGGCCTTCAGAGGCGGACTATCGTTCAACCTTGAGGATATTATAGTTCCTGAAGAGAAACAGACACTCATTGAAGATGGATACAAGCAGGTTGAGAATATTATGTTCTCATACAATA
>CAZPRX010000280.1:303-2058 GCA_964588835.1 uncultured Muribaculaceae bacterium | reverse complement strand
CACCTCCCAGTAAATTGTATCGGCAACCTCTCTGCGAAGAATAGGATTACCTGTATAGCCATCGTAAAGTCCTACCTCCATATTAAATGGCAGAGACACGTATGTCAAACCGGTATTGCTTTCAATATTCTCACCAGTGAGCTTATAGAGCTGCATTACCCCCATATCAAGACGCTCAATGACAAAAATCAATTCTGATGCTGAATTCAAAGAGAGGGATTTAATGTATGAGGGATTATCCAGTTCACTCCTGTCTGAACCTGTCTGATTAAAGACTTTTACTGCCCCTGTATCCATTTTGAGATTTGACTCAAGCCCCTCTGCGAGACCAAGTGCCATATTCAACATAATCAGAGAATCTGACGTAAAGCGCTCTTTCTCGACAACAACAGAGTCCTTAAGTGCATCGGTAGATGAAAATACGGCTATACTTCTATCAACAATGTCCACCTGGAATTCTGCCGGAACACGTTGATCAATATTGAAAAACTCTACAACCGGACCGCATGATTGCATTAAAATCGCGGCAAATATGCCCGCAAGGGCAACAGATAGTTTACTTTTTTTCATAATTTACAAATATTCCCAGAATTTCTTCATTACATCGTACAGAACATCAGACTGGTAACGAACATGAAGGGGCTCATCGCTCTCCTCCTGAGTAACCTCAAGTTCCATAACATAAGGTGCACTCATTTTATAAAGGCAACCCTTATCAAGATTTCTTAATGCTCTTTCAACACTCTCCCTTATTTCCATATTAACAACCTGAGGAGATTTACTCATGGCGCATGTGCGTCCGTATGCATGTTTTGTCTCGACTGTCTCAATAGGCCCAAAGTTTTCATAAGCCTCTTTACATGCCATATTGTCTCCAGAAAGAAAAACAACAGGAACCCCAAACTGAGCGGCGTAAAGGGCATTAAAAGCTGCTTCAAAAAGAGGTTTGCCATTTATTCTGAAGTCCAGCACCCTCAGGGACATTGTGTGGGAAAGTGTTCCCATTTGTTCCCCTGCCCTGGCATGAGCACCTATAAACATAAGAGCGTCAAAGGTTGAGTCTATTCCCAGAACCATTGTGTGAGGAGTTCCGGGAACACGCCCCTTTGTGAGCTTTACTCTTGGGTCAAGAAGCAATGGATTAACATTGATATTTCCCGCGTGACCATCTCTCACAATAATCTCTGTAGCCCCGGCAGCAAATGCTCCGGCTACAGCTGCGTTAATTTCACCTGTAAGAATATCACAGTTTCTGTCAAAATGTGCATGGCCAGGATAAATCTCATCCCAGTTAACAACGTTCGTGACACCCTCAAAATCAACCTGAATCATTATTTTTAGTCCCTTACCGCTTTTTCCTGGAAATAATTGGTCCCTGTTTGTGCTCATGATTCAGATTTTAAAAATTTAACATTACATTTTCATTCCACCGCAGACAGAGATAACCTGTCCTGTAACATAAGAAGATAGTTCAGATGCAAGAAATGTACACACATCAGCAACATCCTCAGGTTTTCCACCCCTTCTGAGTGGAATTTGCTCTGCCCACTGCTTCTTCACATCTTCAGGCAGCTTGTCTGTCATCTCAGTTATTATAAATCCCGGAGCAACAGCATTTGCTCTTACACCTCTTGATCCCAGCTCTTGTGCAATAGATTTTGTTAAGCCTATCATACCTGGCTTAGAGGCAGAGTAGTTTGACTGTCCTGCGTTACCGCCAACTCCCACAACAGAGCTCATGTTAATTATGCTTCC
>CAZPRX010000280.1:0-293 GCA_964588835.1 uncultured Muribaculaceae bacterium | reverse complement strand
CATTACAGGAGTAACTGCATGAACAAAATTAAATGCACTTTTAAGATTAACATTAATTACGGCATCCCACTGCTGTTCACTCATCCTCATCATCAATCCGTCCTTTGTGATTCCTGCGTTATTTACAAGAATGTCAATCTTCCCAAATTCTTTAACAACCTGCTCTACGACTGCGTGAGATTCGTCAAAGTTCGCTGCATTTGAAGCGATAGCAAGTGCCTTAACACCAAATGCTTCAATCTCAACCTTAGTCTTTTCTGCATTTTCATCAATATTCAAATCTGTGAAGGCAA
>CAZPRX010000279.1:0-2067 GCA_964588835.1 uncultured Muribaculaceae bacterium | reverse complement strand
CAGGAGTTATTGCAATTGCAGAAAACTCCAGTTTCTTCTTTACAAAAGAGCACATAAGACCTATAAAATCCCCGCTTACAGCAAAACTGAACGTGGTGTCCCGGCCACTCTCCTCCAGATTAAGTTTAGCCATCCCATCCTCAAGAAACATAATCTGAGAAGCAAGGGTTCCCTGCTTAATAATTGCCTCACCCTTATTATAGCTGAGAAGAACCGAAGACTTAAGCAATCTCTCGCGCTCACCCTCTTTAAGGTTACTCGCCCATGCGTAAATATCAATGCTCTCCATCCATTTTCAATTATTAAATTTCAAAACATGTAATATTACATCTTTTTTTGTTAAAAACTGCACTTGTGTTATACAGGAACCCTGGTTTTACATTAGTATTTTTGTAAAAAACCAATTATAAATAAACATTATGGCAGATTCAAGATTTAGGGTAAAAGCACATAGCGAGAGCCCAACAAAAACAGTTGTAAAAGCTAGACAATTCGAAATAATTATAGATGAACCGGCAGAACTCGGAGGAACAGACCTGGGAGCAAACCCTGTAGAATATGTTCTTGCAGCCTTTGCAGGATGTCTTAACGTTATGGCGCATGTAGTTGCAAAAGAGCTCAACTTTGAACTCAGAGGTGTAGAGATAGACCTTTATGGCGACCTTAACCCTGCAAGACTATTTGGAATGAGCTTTGACGAAAGAGCAGGTTACAAGCAGATTGTAGTTACACTTAAGCCTGATACAGACGCAGACGAAGCTACTCTGTCAAAATGGGCAGAGAAGATTGAAGATCGCTGCCCGGTAAGCGACAACCTTCATAACGTGACACCTATAAAAATTGAGGTTAAAAAACAAAAATAAGCAGTTGGAAAATTAACCCCCAGCCTTGCAGGATAAACTTCTGCAAGGTTTTTTTATGTAAATTGCAGTACTAATCCCAAAAACACTAAACATGAAAAAACTAATCAATTTAACTGTACTCTTTACATTGATTTCTCTGTTTCTGCCCCGGATAGCTACAGCAGACAGGGCAAAGCTTGATTCACTTCTTCCCGTAAGAGGATTCTGCATAGCTTTACCCACTCCGGACAGAATGGATGAATTTGTTGAATTCATTGAAAATGAACTGGCAACAAGAAATGTTAACACTCTTGTTCTAAGAGTGGAATACAAATACAAATGGAAAAGCAGGCCGGAACTTATCGATACCCTTGCTCTTTCAAAGAGAGAGATTAAGAGACTTCTTAAGGTCTGTGAGAAGCATAATATTAAAATGATTCCTCTTATTGACCTGCTTGGGCATCAGTCAGGAAGAGGTGGTCTGAATAAACTCCTTTCAACTTATCCTCAGTTTGAAGAGACCCCTGTGGAACTTAGCAACGAGCCATCAAGACTCCCCATGAACGGGTTCAATATGAGAAGTTACTGCCCTAACCATCCGGAGGTTCACAATGTTGTATTTGATGTAGTCGATGAAATTTGCGACGTATTTGAATCGGACACATTCCACGCCGGGATGGACGAGGTTTTTGACATCGGGAATGACAAATGCCCGCGCTGTGCAGGTAAAGATAAGGCAGAGCTTTTTGCGCAGGAGGTGTGGACAATCAGAAATCATCTGGCATCAAAGGGAAGAAAAATGTGGCTTTGGGGAGACAGACTCCTTGACGGAAGAACAATCGGCCTTGGAAGATGGGAGGGTAGCTACAACAACACTCATCAGGCAATTGACATGATTCCTAAAGATGTAACAATCTGCGACTGGCACTATGAGAGAGCAGACGTAACTGCAGCCCTCTTTGCAATGAAAGGAATAGATGTTATGACTTGTCCGTGGAGAAACCCTCAGGCAGCAGTCCTTCAGGTAGAGGACATGGTTAGATTCCGCCAGAATACAGCCAAAGTTATGCAACCAAGATTCAGAGGTGTTATGCACACAGTTTGGTCAAACGTAGGAACATTCCTGGATGGTTTCTACGGAAAAACTACCGATAATACACAGGGAGATCAGACACCTTGGGAGGCATTCAGAAAGATGTACGACCGAATCGCCTTATTACCTCAA
>CAZPRX010000278.1:0-2075 GCA_964588835.1 uncultured Muribaculaceae bacterium | reverse complement strand
CGTCCATCTCGTCTCCCTTTCCCGCCTTCAGCAAATTTAAATGGTGCTCCGCTGTGTTTAGCCGTTCGGCATGATAATTGTCAACATTTTTGTTGACATATTTATTTTTTGCTTATATTTGCTATATGAACAAAGTTGGGGAATATATCGGTTTACTTATTAAAGAAAATGGCAGCCGGCAGACAGCAGTTGCAAGGGATATCGGTATATCCAGACAATTGCTAAATTATATTGTAACAGGCAAGAGAGATTTATCTCTGCAACTTGCGCTGAAAATTGAATCTTACTTCAATCTTCCTGATGGTAAACTATACAAAATGCAGGCAGAGGAGGTAATCCAAAATTACAAACAATCCAGGAAAGTAATTTTGTTTAAGTGCCTGAAAGAGGAGAAGGCATTTTGGTCGTATAAAGATGTATCCATTGAAAATCTTTCCGATGAGGATTTTATTGAGAACACCTTTATATACCTAGATATGAATATGATATCAATGTTATTCGAAATTTATCAAAGAGACTTCATTAAAAAAGTGTGGCGTGAAAAAATCGTTGTACAAGGCGAGTTCCTCTACGACCTTAATCAAATGATTGCACTTTACTATTTTAACATCACGGATCCGGAAAAATATCTGAACAGAATTGTCAAAGAAAATTCCAGAAAACAACAAAAAAATGCGTAAAGGTCTTACAAACAGCATTGATTCAATAATTGAAAGCGTCTCCCAAATGGAGACTGTTAAACCCTATTTTCTCGTAGGCGGAACTGCACTTGCCATGCAAATCGGCCACAGAAAAAGCGAAGACCTTGACTTTATGATGTGGCGAAAATCTAAATCAGAACTGCCTGAAATTGAGTGGCCTAAAATTGAACATGAACTAAATGAGAAAATCGGCAAAGTAGAAAGCATTAATATACTTAGCTTTCAGCAGGTTGAATTCATAGTAAAAGATGTAAAATTTTCATTCTATGTAAGCAATAATTATTGTCCAGTTTCAGAACCCATTAATTACCTGGGCAATATATATCTAGCCGACATAAACTCAATTCTTGGGATGAAAATAGAAGTTCTTACCCGTCGAGCCAAATTCAGAGATTACTACGACATTTACTCCATATTAAAAGAGGGCTACGAGTTAGGCAAAGGAATTGAAACCGCTTTAAAGTACCAGCAGCATAAACTTAAAACAAAAAACCTGATAATGATGCTGCTCTCCAATAGAATAATGTCAGACGAAAACTTTGAGCAACTAGAACCAAAACACAAAGTATCCAAAGAAGAGATCCGTCAATACATACTCAAAAAGCTACCGCGGATTTAAATACCTACAATCCCAGCAATATGTGCGGATCAATGGCGAGTTTAAGACTCATCTCTCTGGCCACCTTTAGAGTTGGTTCCGATGTCCCGTTCATATACTCACTTATTCTTGAAGGACTTACATTTAACAATTCCGCCAACGTCTTTTGATTTATACCCATTTCGGCCATTCTTAATCTAAGCACCTCCGGCAAAGAGGGCGGTGGCACAGGCATGTAAGTCTCCTCGTAATCAGCCAGAAGATTTGACAAAAGTTCAAGCTCTACATAGTTCTTGTCATCCCGAGACGTACTATTGTCTACAACAGCAAGCAGCTCCTCAACTCTCTCAAGAGTCACTTCGTATTGTTTAGAATTTTTAATTGCTGCCATAACTACACTTATTTAACATCAATTTTTTTCGTACTCTTTATGTGTCCCGATAAATCTAATATATACCATTTTCATCTTGAACAGGACTATCGCAACCAATCTATACTTATTCCCTTTAATATTAAACACAAACCGATTATTCCCAACCGCATCCGCACTGTTAAACGTTCCCTTCAAATCAGCAAAACAACTCCAGTCTGATCTTTGAGTCTTTTTATACCACTCTCTCAATGCAATATCTGCATCACCACAACAATCAATATATTCTTTAATCTTCCGGAAAGTAATAATCCGCATAACACACATTAATTATCACAAATTACGGAATTTTATTCCATAAATCAAAATAATTAATACAAATTTAAATGGTGCTCCGCCGTGTTTA
>CAZPRX010000277.1:291-2078 GCA_964588835.1 uncultured Muribaculaceae bacterium | reverse complement strand
GGGTAATTTTCCAGGAATTTATGCCGATGTTCCAGGAGAATCTGAATCTTACTTTTGGGAAGTTTCTTGTAAAACTATTATCAAATTATCCACTTACTCTGCTAATGTTGCTTGTTGACTTTGCAATTGTCTACTATGCAAATAGATATATTAGTGAGAAAAATCCTTATCTAAAAATTGTACTAACTTTTATATCTTCTCTTGTAATAGGTTTCTTATCAGCTTTGTGGATAAGAATACCTGTATGGAATGATGTGTTAGGGTCAACCGTTTTTAGAGACATTTATTTTAATCTGACACTATTTTCAAGCTTTGTTTTTAATCTGGTTATTATCTCCATGTTGCATCTTTATTCATATTATACGAATAAACAACAAAATGCACTAAAAACTGAAATCGGCAAGAAGAACAAAGCTAGATATCAATATATCCAACTTAAAAATCAGTTAAATCCTCACTTTCTTTTTAATAGTTTAAATGTTTTAGATTATTTGATATTTGAAGATCAACAAAGAGCTAGCGATTTTGTAAGAAAATTATCTTCTGTATATCGCTATTTATTAAATAAGGAAGACCAACCTGCAGTTAAAATTTCAGAGGAGGTACAGTTTGTAAAGCAATATTTTGAACTCTTAAAGGAGAGATTCAGAGATGGTTTATCAATGAAATTAGAGGTCCCGGATGATTATCAAAATTATTACATTATACCTGGAGGGCTTCAAATGCTAGTTGAAAATGCCGTAAAACATAATACTGTCTGTCAGGAGTGCCCGCTTGTAATTAACATTTTTGTTCAAGATAATTTAATCATCGTCAAGAATAATCTTCAACTAAGATTGGCCACTATAGAATCAAGTGGATTTGGTTTAAAAAGCATCAGAAGTCAATATAAATATCTTTTCAACAGAGATATTGTTATTAATTCTGGGGCTGATTATTTCCAGGTCCAGCTTCCAATAATTGAAAATTTATGAAAATACTAATTTTAGAAGACGAGATACCGGCACAAATACAAATAAGGAGACTTATTGAAAAGAACTTTCCTGTTTTCCAAATAGTAGGGGTACTAACATCAGTAACGTCTGCTGCTGAATGGTTAAAATACAATAAGGCAGATCTTATTTTCATGGATGTTGAATTATCCGATGGAGTATGCTTTGAACTTTTCAAAATTGTTGAAATTTCATCTTGTGTGATTATTACTACTGCATATGAAAGTTATGCAATTGAAGCATTCAGAGTAAACAGTATCGATTATTTACTAAAACCTTTAGATGAAAATTCGTTCATTAAATCCGTTGAAAGGTGCTTAAAAATGAGAGAACACTATGTTATACCAAAGGAAATTCTCAACAATTTAACCTCATCATCGAAAGTTTTCAAACAAAGGTTTACTGTAAAGTTAGGATCACAAATTTTCATAATTAACATTACTGATATTGCTTATATTATATCAGAAAATAAATCTACCATAATAGTTACTAAGGACTCAAGAAAGATGCTTACTGATTTATCGCTAGATGCGATTGAAGAGCAACTTAATCCAAATCTTTTTTTTAAACTTTCACGCTCATGTATAGCAAGTATCAATTCTATAGAGCACATTTCCAGACACTTTAATTCAAGACTGAAAGTGCATTTAACCCCGCCACACAGCGAAGATATTTTTGTGAGCAGGGCTAAAGTTAATCAGTTTATGGAATGGCTTGAAGGTTCTGATGTGAAGTAAAGACAATTCATAACAATATTCATGCATTTCATCCTGCATTTCTGACTGTTCGTCGGAG
>CAZPRX010000277.1:0-281 GCA_964588835.1 uncultured Muribaculaceae bacterium | reverse complement strand
GGTGATATTATTGTATCTAATTATCATAAATTTATCGAAATAATCATAAATTATGAAGCAAAAAAGAATGTCCTTCTGGGATATTTGGAATATGACCTTCGGATTTCTTGGTATTCAGTTTGGATTTGCTTTACAAAATGCAAATGCAAGCAGGATATTACAGTCTTTTGGTGCAGATGTAGAACATCTTTCTTGGTTCTGGATAGCGGCTCCATTAACTGGTATGATAGTTCAGCCGTTAATTGGGCACTACAGTGATAAAACCTGGACCAAACTTGGTC
>CAZPRX010000276.1:0-2104 GCA_964588835.1 uncultured Muribaculaceae bacterium | reverse complement strand
CAGCAAGCATTGTAAGTTTAGTTATGGCAATTTTTAACTTATCCATCTCAAAACTTATGTAATCACCATGGAAATTACCACCATGATAAATACTTCCTGAGTCCGGATCCACAACAGGATTGTCGCATACACTATTAAACTCTCTCTCTACAACCTCCTTCGAATATTCAATTGTATCATATACCGGTCCCAAAACCTGAGGTACACACCTAAGTGAATAATATCCCTGAACCTTATGTTCAAAAATCCTCTCATCATTCTTACCATTATAAAGATAGTGCTCCCTTTTTCTGAGTCTTGAAGAGGTGAGGAAGTGCTCTCTCATCAATTCTGCCACATGAATTTGTCCGGGATGTGGTCTGCTGTTTGCAAGAGGCTCAGAAGCAAAGTCATCATATGATTCAGCAATTTCATTCATCATAACAGAGGCAAGAAGCGACCATCTGAATAGTTTTTCTGCAAGAAAAATATTTACAGAGGCTATACCGGTCATTACGCTTGTCCCGTTTGCAATCGCCAGACCTTCACGAATTTTTATCTCAAGAGGTTTGAGTCCGCATATCTCAATTGCAGCTGATGTGGGCACTATTGATCCTTTGTATGAAACAGCTCCCTCCCCTATCAACGCCAATCCTATATGTGCCATCTGCACCAAATCTCCGCTGGCACCAACTCCACCATGTTCCGGAACAATCGGATAAATTTCATTATTTAGAAAATCAACCAGAAGTTCTGCAAGTTGAGGTGCTATGCCGGATTTGCCTATCGCAAAATTAGACAAACGGGCCAGCATTGCTGCCCTAACGTGTATATTTTCAAGTGGTCTGCCGGCACCGCAAGAGTGTGATCTTATAATATTAAACTGTAACTCTCTCAGATGGTTATCATCTACCCTGTACTGAGCCATCGGCCCAAAGCCGGTGTTAATTCCGTATATAACCTTCTTTTCTGCAAAAGCGCCAAGAAAATTGAAACTCCGTGAAATTCTGTCAGCTGTCTCATGTCCCAGCTCTACCATTTCATTCTCTTCGACTACTCTTGCAATCTTCTCGAATGTTAGTCCTTCGGATAAATTTACCACAGTTTACAAATGATTTTAATTGGGCAAATTTATAAAAAATAATCGATTACATGATTATTAAAACTTGCTTCCACCTCTTTTTTCATTAAGGTACTCTAGAAACTCAGGGCTCTCCAGAACCTCTACCTCATTGCACAATCCGAGTACAAATCTTGCCGCTCCCTGAAAATCAAATAAATCACATTCAAGAATATAGTGATAATCACCTGATTGTATTAAATATTGCTCACTTAGCGGAAACTCTTCAACAAGCAGAGTTGCGGCAACCATACTAAGCTTGAGTTTTATTCTCTTAGGAATACGACCTGAGAATCTAAAAATATCAGTTTTAGTGTCTTTATGTGCTTCTCTATGCTCCCAAATTGTTTCAGTTACATCTACACTACCAATTCTTTCAATCCTGAAATACTTACATTGCCCACTCTCTAGTTCATAGCAGTATATGCTAACCATGTTTACACTAAAAGAGATGGGTTCAACAAGCCTGTCTGAGATTTTTCTTGTGTTAATAGAATGATAATCTTTCAGTATTACCTGCCTCTCCTCAGCAATTGAAAATAGTAAACTGCTTACAATATCCTCTCTGCCCGGATTTGTAAGAAGGGTTGCAACGTCAGTAAAGTCATAAATATTGGCAAGTTTAATCTTGATTGAACGCACAGCCTGGCTATCTGCACTGAGAACCTCAAGAGCCTTTTTAATAATATAGGCCTCCTCTTGGTTAAAATATGCAAGGTCAGAGATCATTCTGAAGTATCTGGAGTCTCTAGAGAGTGAGACCCGGCTACCCTCCCTTTCTAATAAAAGTCCTGCAGAATCAAAAGTATCAAGGTATCTGTACGCAGTCCTTTGAGAGACACCCACAGACTCAGCTATAGTTTCAACAGTACATACTCTTGACCTGTCTGTAAGGAGTTGCATAATCCTGAGAAGTCTTTCAATTTTTGGCTGATCCATTGCTAAAGAGTGTTATTGATTTTGCTAATTTAGCCATTTTTAGGTTACTTTGTCAAAAAGAGAGCC
>CAZPRX010000275.1:0-2122 GCA_964588835.1 uncultured Muribaculaceae bacterium | reverse complement strand
GAAACTCTCATCTTTAAGCGGCTCCATCCAGTGGCGTATCTCCACCCCAAATGTGCTCTTAATCTTTCCTTTATCCAGAACAGAGTAAGCCGGCCTCACCGCCTTTGTAACAAATTTTTCTGAAGTCACAGGATTTACCCTGCAATTATTTTTTACTATCTCCTTTGCAAAATCGTACCATGAGCAAACCCCCTCGTTTGAAAAATGGTAAATCCCGCACAACTCTCTTCTCTTTTTTTCATCGGCTGACTCCCACACAGTCATCACTTTGCAAATAACTGTGGCAAGGTCCCCGGCGTAAGTGGGTGTTCCCACCTGGTCAAAAACCACATCAAGTGAATCGCGTTCACCGGAGAGGCGGTGAATTGTTTTGACAAAATTAGCTCCATAGCCCGAGTAGAGCCATGAGGTTCTGATTATTATTCCGTTGCAGCCGGATTTCAAAACGGCCTCCTCACCGGCCAGTTTGGTTCTTCCGTAGGCCGATGCAGGTGCTGTAGGGGAGTCCTCCCTGTATGGCCTGTGCCCCGTTCCGTCAAAGACATAATCGGTAGAGATATGGATAAGAAGGGGTCCACCCTTTCCAGACGCTCCGGCTCTCCACACTGCCAGTGCACCTTTTGCAAGATTTTCAGGTGCATCCCTGTTTACTCTCTTCGCCATCTCCTCATCCTCCTCGGCCTTGTCAACAGCAGTATATGCAGCGCAATTTACAATAAGGTCAATTTTATTCTCAAACAGAAACCGTTCAACCTGCTCGCTTTTTGTTATATCAAGCTCTTTAACATCGGTATAAAATATATTTGGCCTTTCACTCAGAATCTTTCTGAGCTCACTCCCAAGCTGGCCGCCGCTTCCTGTAATTAATATATTTCCTTTTGGTTCCATCTATATAGGTTTCTGATAAGATCTAGTATAGTTTTGTATTGAAATCAAACAATTTAGCATCCTTTAAAAGAGGATGGTGTTTGTCCTTCTCGCTCAGCAGAATCTCACCAGGCAAGAGCCCCCAGTCGATTCCCAGCTCCGGATCGCTCCACAGAATTGCCGCCTCATCCTGAGGCGAGTAGTAGTTGTCTGTTTTATACTGAACTATAGTATTGTCTTCCAGGACAGAAAACCCGTGTGCAAATCCCCTTGGGATAAATAGCTGCCTTTTGTTCTCAGCAGAGAGCTCAGAAATAACATGCTGCCCAAAAGTGGGAGAGCCTTTTCTGATATCAACAGCAACATCAAGTATCCTGCCTGTCACTACCCGCATCAGTTTAGACTGAGCCATAGGTGGAAGCTGATAATGCAGACCCCTCAGCACACCCCGGTTTGAAAAGGACTCATTCTCCTGAACAAATTCAGTCTCAATAACCTCCTTATAAAACCTATCCTTTAGAAAACACTCCATAAAGTACCCCCTTGAGTCTCCCCTTACAACAGGCTCAATAAGAATAACCTCCGGAATCTCTGTTTTTGTTATTATCATTTTATTTTTCCCCGGACTTTTACTTCTCCCCGGCCATCTTGTCAAGGTACTGGCCGTATTGGTTTTTAATCATCGGTTTTGCAATCTCCCTAAGTTTAGCTGCATCTATCCATCCGCTGTTAAAGGCAATCTCCTCAAGACAGGCAACCTTAAGGCCGGTACGCTTCTCAATTACCTCAATAAAGGTTGAAGCCTCAGAGAGCGATTCATGTGTTCCGGTATCCAGCCAGGCAAATCCACGTCCCAGAGTCTGCAGTTTCAGACGCTCCATCTTCAGGAACTCCTGGTTGACAGTGGTAATCTCAAGTTCACCCCTTGCAGATGGTTTAATTGACTTAGCAACCTCAACAACTTTATTTGGGTAAAAGTAGAGCCCGACAACAGCATAATTACTCTTAGGCTCCTTAGGTTTCTCCTCAATTGAGAGCACACGCCCCTCCTTATCAAATTCCGCAACGCCATATCTTTCAGGGTCATTTACCCAGTATCCAAACACCGTTGCCTCACCATCCTCCTCGGCTGCCCTCACAGACTCTTTCAACATTTTTATGAAAGAGTGACCATAGAAAATATTGTCCCCGAGCACGAGACAGGCAGTGTCATTTCCAATAAATTTCTCTCCGATTATAAACGCCTGCGCCAGCC
>CAZPRX010000274.1:0-2125 GCA_964588835.1 uncultured Muribaculaceae bacterium | reverse complement strand
TGGATATGGGCAGGTTAGAAAAGAAGATGCTACCGGATCAATCGTTGCTATTAAACCAGAACTTCTAAACCGTGGTGCGGTTACTGCTCCTCAGGAACTTCTTATTGGTAAGGTAGCCGGGGTTCAGATTACACCTGGTGATGGTAGTCCTGGATCTGGATCTCAGATTAGAATAAGGGGAGGCGCGTCATTAAGGGCAAGCAACGATCCTCTAATTGTAATTGATGGAGTTCCAACGTCAAACGATGCTGCACCAGGGATGAAAAATGGTTTGGCTTCAATCAACCCATCAGACATAGAAACATTTACAGTTCTCAAAGATGCTTCTGCAACTGCAATATATGGTGCTCGTGCTTCAAATGGAGTAATTATAATAACTACTAAGAAGGGTACTAAAAAATTCCAGATTGACTACAATTCTACTTATTCTATTAATCAGAATACAAAAACAATAAAATCTCTTAATGCAGCGGATTATACTGAAAAGTTACTTGAGGCATTTCCTCAGAATACGACAACAGGAGCTGCTGCGTATGCTCTTTTGGGAACTGAGGATACAGACTGGCAAAAAGAGATTTATCAACTCGGCCTTGCAACAGACCAAAATCTTTCATTATCAGGAACTCTTGCAAATGTTCCATATAGAGTTTCAATTGGATATAACAATCAAAAAGGAACTCTTAAAACTTCGTCTTATGATAGGCTAACTGCAGGTTTAAATCTTACTCCTTCTTTCTTTGATGATCACCTGAAAATAGTTGGTAACATTAAAGCAGTTGTTAATAATAATGATTATGCTGACGGAGGAGCTGTGGGATCTGCTGCTTTTGCTGACCCTACTAAAGCTGTTTATAATTATAAGCCCGATGGATCAATTAACTATGATCTATTTAATGGATTTAGCAACTGGGGGACACCACAACTTCCAAATACATTAAGTGGAACAAATCCGCTCTCTCTACTTTATGATAAGTACGATCAAGGAAAATCAAACAGATACATTGGTAATTTAGAGCTTGACTATAAGATGCATTTCTTGCCAGACCTTAGAGCTCATCTTAACCTAGGATTTGACTATGGTAAAGGTCAGGGAACAAATGGAGTGAGACAGAATTCATTTCAAGCATGGAAGGATGCTGATTTTAAAGGAATTGGAAGAAAGACTGAATGGAATAATACAAGAAGTAATACTGTACTTGATTTCTATTTGAATTACGTTAAAGAGTTTGAATCTATTGATTCAAAAATTGACGTTATGGGTGGTTACTCTTGGCAGCATTTTTACTCAAAAGATTATAGTAAAGAGTTATCAAATCACGAAACCAACCCTGTAATAAAGAAAGAGACAACATATCCTACTGAAAATTATCTAATATCTTTCTATGGTCGTTTGAATTACACTTTCAAAGATAGATACCTATTAACACTCACACTTAGAGATGATGCTTCCTCAAGATTTTCTCCATCAACCAGATGGGGGCTATTCCCATCTGCCGCATTTGCATGGCAAATAAATAAAGAATCGTTTCTTAGAGACTCCAAGACAATTAGTGATATGAAACTAAGGCTCAGTTATGGTGTTACAGGACAGCAAGATTTGGGACTAAATGATTATCCATACATAGCTTTATATAATCAATCAACAATTTACTCAAACTATATGTTTGGATCGACATTCTATCCACTATTAAAACCAACTGGTTATGATGAAAACATCAAGTGGGAGGAGACAACATCTTACAACATTGGTCTGGATTTTGGTTTTTTTAGAAACAGGATTACAGCATCTCTAGATGCATATATGAAGAAAACAAATGACCTCTTGAATGAAATAGATGTTGCTGCAGGAACAAACTTTGCAAACAGGATAGTAACAAACGTAGGAAATCTTGAAAACAAAGGTATTGAACTCAACATTAATGCGGTTGCTATTGATAATCCAAATTTCGTGTGGGAAATAGGTGTTAATGGCACGTGGAATGAAACAACGATAACAAAACTAACTGCAAATAACAACCCTGACTATGTGGGTATACCTACCGGTGGTGTATCTTCTGGTACTGGCGGAACTATTCAAATGCATAGTGTTGGAAATGCTCCTAACACATTCTATACATACAAACAA
>CAZPRX010000273.1:1850-2138 GCA_964588835.1 uncultured Muribaculaceae bacterium | reverse complement strand
TTGCCTCATCGTCAAAAATAACTAAGGCGTTTCTGTTATCAGTAAATGAACCCAGATAACCATCAGGTATCTTTTGACTTGTTGTCTCTAGCCACAATGTATCCTTCTCAAGAGGGATGCATAGAATCGCATGATTGAATTGATTTGAAGGAAATTCACTTAAAATTTCACCAGTTGATTCTCCCGCTTTAATGATTGAATAATAAGATTTGATACCGGCACTGGCCAGAATTGATTGCATATAGATTGTCAAAGCTTTACAATCACCATATCCCACCCTGTCAGTTG